>CAINUH010000130.1 GCA_903853735.1 uncultured Desulfomonile sp.
ATTAGGATAAGGCGTTCCCCGTCACAGTCTACCATTTGCAAAGCTCCTGTGGGACAAATGTTCACACACGACCCGCAGCCGATACATTTTGGAAGCCCGTGAATATAATCTTTTAGAATGAGAGAGCTTTCTCCAGCATGACTCATAGTTCTCAGCCTCCGTGTACAGTGGTACAATCCAGCTAAGCCTTCTTGACTGTAACGAAGCAGTCCGTTATGGGACAATTACCGCCTATCGCAACCCTCAGAAGCCCCTTCATCAAGGTGTTATCCCTCATCCCCTTCTTGTATGCACGAGTTTGCAGCGGTATTTCCCTGCCATAACCGTGGAGCGTATAGACTGCCTCCGGATGAATATGGTCGGTCACAGATGCTTTGATCGTTTGGGTCACTCCGCAGGACGAGACATGAACCAGGTCTCCGGTGCTTATGCCGAGCTTTTTCGCTTCACCGGTGTTGATCCACAAGTTGTTTTCGGACTGAATTTCGTTGAGATACATGTTATTCAAAGAAGTTCCCTGAGTATGAACTGCGATCTTGCCCGTTAATAGCCTGTAGCAGCCTTCGGGGGGAGCCTTCGGGCTTTCGTAGGGCGGAAAAGACGGTAAGCCATTATCCTCAAGCAAGCTGGAAACAAATTCTATTTTTTTTGAAGGAGTTTTGAACTTGAGACCGTCTTTTCGGTCCCAAAGTATCTGATCCTTTGACAGAGGAATATGGCCCTTGTCGTAGAAATCCTCGAGCCGGAAACCCATGTCCTTCAATTGGAATTCTATCAGTTCTTCGATAGTTGTGTATGGAAAGTATTGTCCGAGATCCAAACGTTCTGCCAGTTGTCTGAAAATCCACCATTTCGGTCTACAATCGTACTTAGGCTCAACCGCCTGTCTTCTCAGCCACAGGGCGGGCTTGGGACCTGATTTGACAATGACCGGGTCGGTCCTTTCCAGGTATGTTGCTTCAGGAAGAATGACATCGGACACCCAGCCGGTATGACTGTAGTTGACATCTATGGTCACCAGCAGGTCCAACTTGGACAATCCCTCTGTGAAAGCGTCGGGGTCGGGGAAAGCTGACAATGGATCGAACCGGTAGTTTATGTAAGCTTTTACGGGGTAAGGGTCTTCATTGAGAATAGCGTGGGGAAGCATCTGGGCTAGGCCGTAGTCGGCTGAAAGATGTTTGTATTTCCATCCTACTCCGTCAAACCGCTTTTTGTCTACCTTGGGAACAGCGTCAACCAGTTTTCTGAGTGGTTTGTGGCCGGCATCAGCTTCGCCTTTATTAAAAATCAGACCTCCCCTGGCTTCATAGGCTCCGAGAAGCGCATAGAGAAAGTAAATGGATCTTCTGAAGTAATAATCATTTTCAGTCCAGGCCGTCATCCAACCCTGGTACAGGATGACAGCGGGCTTGTGTTCGGCGAGTTCATGAGCCACCGACACTATTTGCTTCGCCCCTATGCCGGTCTCTGTCTCGGCCCATTCCGGTGTATAAGGCTCCACAAATTTGACTAGTTCACCCATGCCGAGAACCCATCTCTCGACAAATTCGGCATCGTACAAGTGCTCCCTTATAATCACGTTGATCAAGGCCAGATTCAGAGCGTAATCCGTACCGGGCCTGATTATGAAGAACCGGTTGGATTTGGCGGCGGTGTAATTCCAACGAACGTCTACATGGGTAAATTTCATGCCCCTTTCCAGAGCGTCTATGAAATCCTTTGCTTCCTTGGTCCCGATGGACTGGAGAATGTTTCTCCCGTACAGGATTGAATAGTTACAGTTTTTCCAGTCATAGGATACCGTATTTCTCCGATGGCCCGTCATGGCGTTGTGGGCGTTATGGACGCTGTTTGAGCACGAGCCGTGGTGATTAAAATAATTGGGAGAGCCCAGAGCCTTTATGAAGGCTTTTTGCATATCGGTGAAGGCGCCTCCCCGGTCTCCGAGGACCACGCTTTCACCGCCAAAATCGTTTATGATCCGTTTCAATTTATCGGCCACATAGTCAAGCGCCTCCTCCCAGCTTGCCTTCCTCCATTTTCCGGATCCTCGCTCTCCGTCTCTTATTAGAGGATGTTGGAGGCGCTCGGAATCATTTTGGAAAACTTTTCCGGCAGCCCCTCTCGGGCAGAGAAACCGGCCTCCCAAGAGGTGAGGATTACCCCATATATGCTTGACTGCTCCGTTTGCCACCTCTACTTCAATGGGACAGCGCACCGTACACATGGCGCAGATGCTGTAAACCGATTTGGTCACGCCTTCCGACATATACTTTTCCTTTCAAGGTGATCGAGAGACTTCATGTCACCGGCTCCGGCCTGGTAACTTTCCAGAATGTTTTTTATTGTCTTAACACTTGATCCGGACAATAAATTCTGCCCCCCGAGGGCTCTTTGCCAGTGACAACCCGCCTCCGAGAGCTTCTGCAAGGGCTTGGGCTCCGGCTAATCCCAGACCATGCCCGCGGACGGGGAAGCCATCTGCTTTACAATGTTGAAAATACTGGTCAAATATCTGCTGGTGATAGCAATCAGGAATTCCCGGTCCATCGTCCCGTACGGAAAGGATCAAGTAGCCACTGTCGGCAGCACACCTGAGGTAAACGCTCTTGTCCTTGTATTTGAAGGCGTTCGAAAGGAGATTGGTCATAATGAGACAAAGCTTTGTTTCATCCACGTGGATGGTCCTGTTAAGCTGTGTTTCTTCTGCCTCCAGGAAGATATGATTCGCAGTGAGAACGTTTCGAAATCTGTCCAACGTGTGAGCATCCTCGATGGCATCGGACACAGGCGGGTCCACAACGTCAAAGATCTCAATGAGGGCATTTTTTAGGATATCGGACAAAGTCGAGTCGCCAGGTTTGACTATGCCCATTGAGGCCATGTCCACTTCGAGCATACTATTGGCCAAATGCCTCAGCCGAAGAGCATTTCTTAGAATTCGTCTCACGACTTTCTCCTGCTTTGCTGACAATAATCCGTATCGTTCCTGATTCTCAAGCAGGGATCGAGCCCCGGTTTCAATAATATTCACGGGGTTCTTGAGGTCGTGTACGAGGTGTGCGGTTTGAATATTTTTGATGGTCACCGATTAACTCCAGAATCGTTTCGGCAGGATCATTAGGGCAAATCAAGATTCAATAATCACGGAATCGTTCACGCCGAGGTTCGCATCAAATTTCTCCCAAAATTCCTTTTCACTTTTTCTCCATTCCGGCCCGAAGCGCTTACCAAAAGATGAACCGACCTTTTCAAAGACGGACCTCCAAGCAGAATTATAACTCAGGGTCAATACATCCTCAATAAAGGGCGCTATTTTCCCCAGTTGATCCTTGGGAAGATAGGCCCGTGCTCCTAGCTCGATAGATCTTTTCAGCGATTCCGGGCTCAGGGCATGGGCAGTGAGGATTACCACCGGAATCTTCCTGGACACGGCGAACTGCAGCAGTTCGAGACCTCGAACTCCCATAATGTCGAGAACGGCCAAATCATAGGTCAGCAAGGACATCTTTTCCATGCCCTCTTCAAAGGTTGATGCGTGGTCCAACTCCACATCGTATTCCTCAAGTTCTTCGGCGATGATCTCAATTATGTCCCGTTCATCGTCGACCGCGAGGATTTGTTTTCTCTTCAAAGGGTTTGATGGCATTGACGGTTCTCCGAACCCTTTATTTAATATACTGTCAAGATTCGTGTCAAGGTGCTTTGCGGCGATTCAGCGTGGAATAATTTAACGCCATCGCGCTTTGCCACCAGCTATCGGCTTTACCCTCTGCACTGACCCATAGTTAGTATGTAGTCACGAAGGCATGAAGCGGTCCCTCCACGCAGGAATTATTCCGAAACCGTCCGCCGAGCGCACCGCATTTTCCACCGCCTTTTGTAACGCTTCTGCTGCCATGAGTCCGATACGGTTGGGGTCTGCCGGTCTGTCGCCGACTCCCAGGAGAATTGTCAGGTCTCCGTCAAGATGGCTGTGGAATGGTCGGATGACGCGATCCAAGCCCACTGTCGCTTGAGCCGCGATTCTGGATGCCATAATCTTGTCCAATCGCGCATTGACGGCTACCACAGCCAAAGTCGTATTCTCAAATGAAATTCTTCGTGATTCGGCTAATCCTTCTTTCAAGAGCGAAGCCGAATCCGCTAACTCTAGTGAAGAAACTGATTGCCTGGCGCCGGCGAGCAGTTCCCCTGCCGTGCCTGTCACATCTCCATAGGCGTTGACAACTACCAGTGCCCCGAGGACTATTTCGCCGGAAGTGACTGAGGCTGACCCCAATCCACCTTTCATGGCCTGTTCCACACCGAACAGTTTTCCCACAGTTGCACCCGTACCAGCGCCCACGCTGCCTTGTTCAAAATGGTCGGAAGATGCGCACCGGCACGCCAGCCTGCCCATTTCGCTATCGGGACGCACGGCACTGTCTCCGAAGTTCAGATCGAAAATCGCTGCGGCCGGCACTATCGGAATGGTCATTCCACCGTAGTGAAACCCTACTCCATGCTCCTCCAGGTAAGACAGCACACCTCCCGCCGCATCCAGACCAAAAGCGCTTCCTCCACACAGACACACGGCGTGAACGCGATCCACCACGTGCAACGGACGCAACGAATCAGCCTGCCGCGTGGACGGTGCGCTTCCCCCGATATGGAGGCCCGCCGCTGCGCCGGAAGAAGGGAGCAAAATTACCGTCACCCCGGTCTTGGCATGAGTGTCTGAGGCATTGCCTACCCGTATACCCGGAACATCAGTAATGTCCCCAGATAACAAACAGGAAGAGTTTCTCATACTGACATCCCCTCGCTCCCAATGATCCATACCATCGCGGTGTCGTGCAATAATATGGTTTTTCTTCCAGGGAATTGCAATGGCATTGGTCAAAACAGGCAATAACAAGACTCAAGGGTTTGCAACAACTCGGTTATCATGGACACCTGCCTTGTGGACCCATTGTTTGACACTCGCTGGGACACCGTGATATAATACATCTCAGGTTGGGCGGGTAGCTCAGGGGGAGAGCACTGCCTTCACACGGCAGGGGTCGGAGGTTCAAATCCTCTCTCGCCTACCAGAAATATCTTTTGAAGTCAGGATGTTGCGTCAAAAGACCTCATCCTGATTTTTTTTTGTGGGGGGTATTTTTATCGCTTTATCACACTTGTTCATAGATG
>CAINUH010000131.1 GCA_903853735.1 uncultured Desulfomonile sp.
ACCATCGGAAGGGCTGTCTCAAAGGAGTTGTTCCAGAGGAATCCACGCGTTCTCCACGTGGTTGATCTCAGTGAGAACAGTCTTACCGAGTTGGTCCGGGACATACGGAGTTCAGTTGGGTATATCGAAGGAGAATTCAAGACATTTTGTCTTGATTGCGGTGCACTGGAGTTCGATGCCTTTATTGAAAGCCAACCGCCATACAATTACATCTTGAACTTCTCAGCACTCAAACATGTTCGAAGTGAACGAGACCCGTACACTCTGATGCGGATGGTCGCCGTCAACGTGTTGAGCGGAGAGAAACTGCTCGGGTTTGCCGCGGAGCGAAACGCCTCAAAGTATTTTGCTGTTTCAACCGACAAGGCAGCACATTCGGTGAACATGATGGGAGCCTCCAAGCGTATCATGGAACTCTTTATTCTACGTGCCAGTAGACGGGTGCCGGTGTCCATGGCTCGATTCCCGAATGTGGCCTTCTCCGATGGAAGCCTCTTGGACGGCTTTAACCACCGGATTCGCAAGCGTCAGCCCATTACGGCCCCCCGTGACGTGAGGAGGTACTTCGTTACGGAACGAGAAGCTGGGGTGCTCTGTCTTATCGCAGCATTCGTCGGCAGGAATAGAGAAACCCTCTTCCCAAAACTTTCTGCCAGCCTTCATATGACAACCTTTTCAGAGATCGCCGAACAGTACCTTGAATCGCTCGGTTACGCTCCCTATCTGTGTGAGTCGGAGGGTGAGACTCGCGCCAAGATGGATGAGCTTTACGTTAAACAAAAGTGGCCGTGCTATTTCTTCGACAGCGATACCTCAGGAGAGAAGGAGTTTGAAGAGTTGTACGAGAACGGCGATCAGGTCATATTGGACCGGTTTCGCGACATAGGGGTTATTTTGAATTCGGAAGACGCTAATGGTGAAAAACTGGACGGTTTTCTCGATACCGTCATGACATTGCGCAACGCGAAAAGATGGACCAAGAGCGATCTCGTAGACCTTTTCCATCGAACCCTGGGCGAGTTCGCCCACAAAGAAACATTCAAGTACCTTGATGACAGGATGTAACGATGAGACGAGTCCTCGACGTCGCGTTCGCCATGATCATAATTCTCCTGTTCCTTCCGCTCTGGATCATTCTGGTTGCTATCCTGAGATTGACCGGGGAAGGCAAGATTTTCTATCGTCAGCCGAGGATTGGTTTCGGCGGCAGAACGTTTAAAATAGTCAAATTCGCCACGATGCTCGAGGATAGTCCGAACCTCGGAACCGGTGACATCACCCTCAAGAATGATCCGAGGGTCCTTCCGATCGGCAGATTTCTCCGCAAAACCAAGATCAACGAGATTCCTCAAGTCATCAATGTTCTCAAGGGCGAAATGACCCTTGTCGGCCCCCGTCCGCTTACCCCGAGAAATTTCAGCTTTTATTCCGAACATGTTCAGAGAGTCATCGCCACAGTACGGCCGGGTTTGACGGGCGTAGGATCTATCGTATTCCGTAATGAAGAGACAATCATATCAAACAGTGGCAGAGACTACCTTGAGTGTTTCAAGAACCAAGTTGTTCCATATAAAGCTGAACTCGAATTGTGGTACATCCGGAACCGCACTTCGCTGCTCGACCTGAAAATCCTTGCTCTCACGCTTTGGGTAGTGTTCTTCCATGAAAGCATGCTGTACAAAAAACTGCTCAAGGGACTGCCGGTGCACGATGACTGGCAAGCCAAAGACGAGGCTGACAAATCCCAGTCTCATGAACTCGTTTTAGATGATCCGACGAAACCCCAACCAAGAATCAGCGCGAATCAGGAAAGTTCAACACTTCTTCCTCTTTACGTGATCACAGTCAATTACAAGAGTGACCAGCACCTGAAGCAACTGATACAGTCTTTCGGTTCGCTGGACATCATAACAAAACTTATTATCGTAGATCATTCCGAATCAGAACGGTTGACCAATGTTTCAGCACCGTTTCCCATGCACTTAGTGGCACAGGAGAACAGGGGGTACGGAGCCGGTCTCAATAGGGGCCTCAGACACGTTGATCACACAGATGCCGTAGTGCTGGTTTGCAACCCGGACATCGAATTGATGACGCCTGAGACCATGTCAGATGCGGTGCGCTATATTCAGGACAACCCTCGAGTGGCTTGTTTGGTCCCGTGTTTGGTCAATTCTCAATCTCAACCAATTTTTTCGTCTCGCCGTTTCTACACGCTAATGTCTATAGTTGCTTCACGGATAGGGTATATGCGAGAAAACCCCAACGAGTTTCGTCGGCATCATTTCTACCTGGACCAGAACGCAGATAACATTTTTGAGGTTGATTGGGGAAGCGGAGCGGCTTTGTTCTTAAGAGGGTCTCTGTTTCCTCACCCTCTGTCCTTTGACGAACGGTTTTTTCTCTACTTTGAAGATGTGGATTTGTGCACGCAAATCCGTAAACAAGAGTTGTCGGTAGTTCATTATCCCAAAGTGGTCTTTAAGCATCATGAACAGAGACGTAGTGTGCGGAACATTCGTCATTTAGCACTGCACATGTCCAGCGTGGTAAAGTATATGTGGAAATATCGGGGTTTTCCTCAAGGTGCCGATGTTATTAATAATATCAGCCCAACCTTGACAGACTAGAAAGCCAACAGATATCTTGAATCGTGATACGAAATTGCAGAGAGGGTTGAACTGTAGAGATTCATGAGAATTGCCGATCTAATTCTGATGTCCATCAAACAAGTCTCCAGGCTGCGCAGGCGATACAGAAGCGCGGTAATCGGTACGGCGCTGGGAACCGCCGGACTCATAACGGTTATGACTGTGGGTGATTCGGTCGAGGAAAACCTGGGACGAAATCTTGGGATTCTGGGAAGCGCAACTACGGTTAAGGCTACTATAGACTATTCTCAGTTCAGATACGCGGACATCGAGGATGTGCGAAAACTGCCCGGGGTTCTTGATGCGGCCCCTGCCGTATTTCACGACGTACAGATTGTGTCCCACGGCAGGAAGCTTAAGTATGGAGCGAGACTGGCAGGTGTAGAGCCAAGTATGTTCCGCGTAGTGTATCTCCCCATTGCCGAAGGCAGAGCGCTCGCTGAAGAAGACGCTGAAAACAACAGAGCGGCTTGCGTTATTGGAGAAGCTGTCAGGAAGGCCCTATTCGACGAAAACGAATCTCCTCTAGGAAAATCCGTAGACTTTATGGGCTTTTCTTTTGAAGTCGTGGGAGTGCTTGCACAGGCCGAGGACCCGCTTTTCGGAGAAACCATAATGCTGCCTATCACACTCGGCAGGGCAAGAATACCTGACATGTTCCCAATCAGAAAACTCTATATACTTCCGAGAAACTGGTACCTGGTGGATGATGTCCACAAGAGAGTGTCGGCCCTGCTGACCGGCAGGCAACCGAGGTACGGCCATACGATTACATTCGAGGAGGATAGGATCGAGGTTATGAAGCGTACGGTGGACACCTTCAAATTCTTCCTGTACACGGCTATCGCGGTCACATTGATTCTGGGAGGATTGGGAGTTACCAACGTGATGCTTGCGCTGGTAAAGGAGAGGACCACGGAAATTGGCTTGAGAAAAGCCGTGGGGGCCACTGATGGAGCCATAACGTCTCAGTTCTTGTGTGAATCGTTGCTGGTAAGTTTGATCAGTTCCATTATCGGGATCATTCTTGGTTCTTTTGCCGTGGAAATAATAACAATGTCCATGATCAAGGCCGCGTTTGCTTACGGAGTATTTTTACAAAGCGTGGTTGCCGCCGTGGCGATTGGGATTATTGTAGGTGCCGTGTCGGGAGTTGTTCCCGCCAAAGTGGCCGGCCGTTTGGATCCCGTTGTGGCCATGAGGTTCGAGTAACGGGGAGTCTGCCGGTTTGTGATCGGCAGGTGAATTCGTTCTGATTCTGAGTTGTTGCACGAGGACCATTGGAAGCACTTGATCTCATAACCATGGCGCAACGTATGGTTTTTCGGAACCGTAGGCGCTACAGGGCTGTTATAGCTGCCATTGCTCTCGGCACGGTGGGTTTCATCATCATTCGTACTATGGGTGATTCAGTGGAAGCTAAGCTCGCTGAAAATCTGGAAATTCTGGGTGAGGCCACGGTAATGAAAGCGGAATGGAGAAACCAGTTTGGAAATTTACACCCAAGAGAATTTTTCATAAGGGATGTTGAACGATTGAAGCAGATCCCGGACGTAGTCGCGGTGGCTCCCGTGGTAACGGTGAACGGTATCACGGCCTACTATTGCAGAAGTGAGAAAGGATGCGAAATCACTGGTGTGGATCAGGATTACTGGAAAACCCAGACTCCCCATCTCCTCGCCGGCCGACTCATCAACGCTGTGGACGTCGCCAACAAAGACAGAGTATGCGTATTGGGAAAAGATGTCGTCAAAAGCCTTTTCGGGGGCTCAGATCCTATTGGGCAGACCTTGCGAATCGACCATCTGTCCTTTCGTGTCATAGGTATTCTGGGAGGGGTCCAGCACGAGTTCATAAGTTCCGCCATATTCATTCCCTTGTCAACGGCTAGGGGGAGTTTTCAGGGTCTTGACAAGATTACCGAAATTTATATGAGGGTCCATAAATGGGATCATGTTGAACCTGCGTACGAGCAGTCGCTCAGAACATTAAATATGTTACACAAAGGTTATGAGGACGGGCTGAAAATCATCTATCATCCTTTACGCGTAAAGCGTGTGAAAATGCTGGTCTACGTTGTCAACATCTTCGTTTATGCTTCGCTGATCGTCGTGTTTGTGCTGGGCAAGGTAGGACTTACCAACGTGATGCTTGCCGCTGTCCAGGATAGGACACGTGAAATAGGTCTCAGAAAAGCCGTTGGGGCTACAGACGGATTGATAAGGACGCAGTTTCTCCTCGAATCCGTTCTTGTGAGCGTGGCAGCCGGCATGACCGGGGTACTGGTGGGCGTCATTTCCGTAAACATTCTCAAGGATCAACTGGGAGTAGAAATTTCTCACTACGTCATGTCTACGAGCATCGTAGTTGACCTGGTCGTCACGACTATGATAGGGGTGATCGCTGGTCTCTATCCTTCACTGCAGGCCAGTCGTCTGGATATAATAACCGCAATGAGGTTTGAATAAACCGCTCTACCGTCATAACCGTGGGCCGGGCAGTGACGCCTGCGACACTATCAAAGGCTCTGTTCGGGTTGAAGAGCTACTGAGATTCTTCACTCCCTGTCGGCATTATTCATCGGTCCCACGGCTTTTCAACAAATCTTTTACCTTTGACAGCTTTTCCTCGGCATAAGCCGCGGCTGTCATGCCGCTGTTATCAGCGACGTTCACATCAGTTCCCGCGTTGATCAGAGCTTCCGCCACATCCAGATGGCCGTTTTCCAGAGCCGCCATCAGAGCAGTCCCACCTTTCGCATCCCTCGCATTAATCTCCGAGTTTTTTTCCAACAGCAGTTTGACAATCTCTTTTCTGCCCTTTGCCGCAGCAACCATCAGAGCTGTTTTCCCTTCGTTGTCGTGAAAATTTAAATTTGCTCCTTTGGCAATCAGATGTCCCACCGCGCCCACGCCCGTCTGATGGTCCAGCGGGCTTTCCGCTGCAACTATCAAAACCGTCTTACCGTCTTTGTCCCTGGCATTTACGTTTACGCCCTTCTGGAGGAAGGGCTCTAGATGGCCCGCGTTGGGTGCCCATTTTTCGGCAAAGGCGATTAAGGGTGTCTGGCCTGTCTTGTTCACAACGTTGGGGTCTGCACCCTTGTGAAGCAATGCCCACACGGTGTGCAAATAGCCCTTCTCGAAGGCCGTCTCCAAGGCCGTATGGCCGTCCCTGTCCTTGGCCTGCACATCGGCGCCTTTTGCCATCAGAATGTTGATCAAGTGGGGGTTGTCGTTTCTGGGATTACCCGCAGCCATCATGAGCGCGGTCACGCCGTTCTCATCCATTGTGTTCACGTCCGCTCCGTCCTTGATTAGGAGTTCCGCCAGCCCTGGATTGGAGTCCCAGCAGGCTTTCATCAACAGCGTGTTAAGAACCTGCCGCTGTTCAACGGTAACATGCTCGCAAGCCGTAAGAACAACCGCCATCCCAATGGCTATTGACAACCTCAATAGGTCGGCCATGCGTCGCCGCCCGGGGTATCTATCGGTTATTGGCTGAAACATCCCGTGAACTCATGCACCCGTACGGACAAATCTCTTCCCATTTGTAATCGTGTACTCCCCAAATAGGCTTGACACAAGCCCCATCGCGAGGATACTCACCCGGTTTCCCGGCAAAACTTTCATAGGTGGACATGACCCCATCACGTGTCATGACCGCTATCGCATTGAGAACCACTGGAGATTTGTCCCAACGTTTGTTGTTATGCTTATGGTATACATTGGCCTGAAACGTGATGCAATAGACTGATGGCAGGGCAGCCTGGGCATTTCTGATGGCCTTAATATCCTTAAAGTAATAGGACGTATGTCTGACCTCCCTGTTTGAATATCGATCCACGAAGGCGGCTACAATTTTTGCCGGAGCAGCGAGAATGTCTTTCTTTTCTACCTTCTTCACTGTTTCGTTCGATTCAACTTCCGCTTTTTCTCGTGCGGGTTGATCTTTGGCCTCCTCAATTCTTACGCGAGGTTTGGCATTCCTGCCGCCGGTTTCCGACAATTTCTTTTCATAATCTCCCGCTGCAGAAGCGATTTCTGCTTGAAGCCTAACAAGGTCGGACTTTATCTGCTCTTGGGTTTGATCTCCATCCACACCCTGCACTGCTGCCATCCTTTTTTCGTTCAACGCCAGCCACGTCCGTGCGGACCGTACGAATTGTTCCGGGCTGACCGTCTCGATTGTTTCTTCCTTTATATTCTCTGTTGAGTTCGGGGCGTTCATGTCATGTCGGATAGCGTTGAGAAGTTCAGTCATGGTGGTCCTGAGCCCAGCGAGGTAAGTCGTCAAAGTCCCTTTGTTGTAGGCAGCCACAATGTCGTCCCTCAATTTGGTCGACTCGGCAACGCCTGTTTTGAAACGATCATCCTTCGGAGCAGAGAGTACCATCTGATAACCCTTATAGATGTCTTCTTTGAGAACTACCAAGATCCCAGCAGCGGCAATCCTCAATCTCAGTACCTCTCCGGACACCAAACCCTTCGTAGGGGCAGTGAAATGGTAGGCCAAGACCAAAAGGAATAAACCAAAAATAATGGCGGACAGGGTTCTAAGGAATCCACGCATGGGGTACCCACATTATTTTGCAGAACAGGTCGAACAGATTGTAGTTCAAAAAGGCATAAATTGAACAGTTGTTTTTGTAAACACATCCAGTGAGGTGTGTCCCTTTGTCTAGGAGCCTGTCGCAAAACGCTTTACATTTTGGATGGTGGGCGCTGTAGCATAGACGGTAACTTTATTCTCGTGTTCTGTGCGGCTTGGTGCCAAGCCACCATGAAAGCGCAGTGCGGGAAATCCGCATGCTGCGATTGACGCGGCAGGGAATGAAAACCTGACCGTGGCGCCATCCCTTGACCCTACCGGAGGGGGGAGCGGCCAGGTTCAACCGGCTGTTCCTACCCCTGTCTGGCCCAGATTCACAAGCTCAGGGCATTGATTCCTCTTTGCAGAAAGTGTGAAAAGGCAGTACCCTGACGCCATCCTTCTCGTAATCCCTAGTTCCTTTATGCACCTGATAAATCCGCGGTATGTTGATTCTCTCCTTGAAATAGAACAAGGCTGGGTTGGTTGCTTTTTCGCCTGTCTTGCATTCGATGGCAAAAAGAGGGCTGCCTTCCTTGAGGACCAGGAAATCGATTTCCCTCCTGTCCGTATCCCGAAGGAATCGTAATTCCATCCGATAGCCCTGTGTGTCTTCGACAAAGTGGCAGTATTTCAGCAATTGACATGCCACCAGGTTTTCAAATCTTGCCCCACCCTCCGGGACCGCCGACCAATCCCATAAATAAAGCTTCTGTTCTTTCCTCACAGCCCTCACCCTCGGCGTTCCATACGGCGGTATGCGAAAACAGACA
>CAINUH010000132.1 GCA_903853735.1 uncultured Desulfomonile sp.
AGGCTCGAGACAATTTCGTCAAAGCAAAGGACCTTGATACATGTCCCCTGAGATGCATCTCCGCTATAGAGGACCAAATAGTGAAAATAGCTCGAGAGAATCACGTGTCTTTTGTTCCCTTCAAGGAGTTCGTTGAGAAGCGGGCAACACATATCGGCGACCAATCAGGCATTCCTGGTAACGAAAGCTTCCTGGACCACGTGCATCCCACGATCGAACTGCACCAATTACTCGCTGGATTGCTTCTGGACAAAATGGTCGATCAGCGGCTGATAAAGGCATCTCGGACGCTTTCCGGAGAGGATCGTTTAGCCATATTCGACAGTGGAATGAAATCTTTCGATGCCCACTTTTTGGCCCTCAGAGATTTTAACCTGGCAAAGACTCTCAAGTGGGCAGGGAAGGCTGAAGAAGCAAGGGAAGCGCTTTTAAGAGCCGCTGAGAAAATGGATGACAGCCCTGAAATACATAAAATGCTCGGAAGCTTCTATTTGGACGACCAGCGTTATAACGAAGCCATCCAAGAGTATAGTCGGGCATTATCGCTGTCAGGGAACGATCCCCAGATGGAATTTGATCTGGCGGTCGTATTCTACAAGTCCGGCCTAACTGGAAAAGCTGTTGATGTATATGAAAGGCTCCTGAAGAGCAATCATAACATGCCGGAAGTCTTTTCAAACCTTGGGATGATTTATCTTGAGAGCGGCAGGGTTGAAGACGCCCTACAGGTCATAACAAGCGGCATGCAAGAGAACCCGGACCATTCGGGATTGTTCGCCCCGTATGCTCTGGCTCTCGCCGTTTCGGGTAGAGCTTTGGAGGCTACTCCGTGGATGCTCAAGGCCGTGCAGGCTGAACCGGGAGATGCGAACCATCTGTACAATCTGGCCGGAATGTACGCCTTGACCGGAAGCATTCCTGATGCTGTAACAAGCCTTAATCTGGCAGTGGATAAGGGATATTCAAATGTAGAAAAACTCGCCGGCGACGGAATTTTTGATTCACTCCGAGAACTTCCTGAATTTCAGAAGATTCTTGGTCGTATTCGGAAATAAACAGAGGCCGCGAAAATTATTGAAGCTGGTTCCGCAACTATGGTAAATATTTTATTTGATTGATTGAACCTCAGAAGTGACGGAGCCCCTGATGCGCTTCTTCATAGTATTTTGTGGTCTGGCAGTCATGTTCGGTAGTTCCGTAGGAACCTCATCCGCTGAACCCGTTCAGAATATTCGAGGTGTCATCACGGAAGTGGGGGACGGATTCATCTGGTTGGTGGCCGAAAAACGGTCGGAACCTCAAAGATTCATATTACCGTGGAAAGCAAGATTCATCCCGCCCAAACTCCCGATAAAAGGTGACCACGTTTCGATACTGTACAAAATTAAGGAAGATGGCCCGGTGATTTACGGTTTGGAATATTTAAAGATACCTCCGGAATGAATGGACACAAGCCCAAGCCCAAGATCGTCTGAAAACTTCTCGGGGCCTTTTTGCCACTGGCCGGAATCGAAGGTAATGACAGCTATGGAAATACCTACTCTCTTAAAGGCAGGATTTGCCGGATTTGCGATTTGCGTGGGAACCCAGATGCTCGTTTTTTATTTTGCAGGGAGTTTCCTGACGGTTTCTTACATCTATTTTAGTCGAGTATTCGTTTTGGCGTGTATCTTTTCATTTTTGTTAGCAGACCTGTTTCTCTACCAAAAGATTCAGGTGTCGCACATACCAAATTCCCAGGTCTTTCTAGTCGGTTGTATCGGAGGATGGCTCAGTGGAATCTTTTTTGGCTTGACGCAATTGAAGCGCCTGTTGAGAAAGTTTCTCAAGTGAGTACTGTGCTCACGACAAACTGTGCAGAAACCCTTGACTGTCGTGTCCGCTGTATTTGATACAATAGAACACGGATTGTATATGGAAATGTAACGATTTGAGGAGATGGCCATATTTTCGTGTAAAGGGGGAGAGTTAGGAAATGATTCAGTCTCTTTTGACGCCAGAGCAACTCAAACTTAGGCAAGAGGTCAGGGATTTTGTCAAATGGGTTCCAAGACAGCTATTGCTTGACATGGACTCTGAGAAAGTTCTGTTTCCAAGAGAATACCTTGTGGAGGCCGCTGAACGCAACCTTCTGGGTTTGAGGTTCTCTACAGACTACGGAGGGAGAGGTCTTAAATGGACTGACGAGATCGTTGCCATAGAGGAAATAGGGGTTCTGGGAGCTTCCCTGGCATGTCTGTATTCATTGGTCAGCATAGTCGGCGAGGCCATCCACTTTTTTGGGACCGATCTACAAAAAAGAAAATATCTCGCGCCGGTACTTAAGGGCGAACTTTTCTGCGCTGAAGCGCTAACGGAACCCAGGGGAGGATCAGACTTCTTCGGCGCCACCACCACAGCCAGGAAAGAAGGTAATTATTACATTCTCAATGGTCAGAAGCGTTTCGTGGTAGGCGCGCAAGGTGCGGACATTTTCTTAGTTTACGCCAGAACAGATGTGAATAGTCAGTCTAAGGGCTTGAGTGCGTTTATCGTAGAAAGAGATATGGGGGTCGATACAAAATACGTTTACGGATTGCTGGGAACCCGAGGGGGGGGAGCAGGCAGGCTAGTGTTCAGGGAAACCAAGGTGCCCGCCGAGAATCTCGTCTGGCAGGAAAATAAGGGAGGAGATGTCTTTCACCAGATGATGATTCCAGAGCGCATGACTACTGCTGCTGGGGCAGTGGGGTCTGCTCGAGCGGCTCTGGAAATAGCCGGAAGATACAGTGACCGCAGAAAGGCTTTCGGCCAGAAGATTAGGGAGTTTGAAGGCGTAAACTTCAAGATTGCGGACAGCATCACCAAGCTGGATGCTGCACGATCTCTCGCCTTTGCTGCAGCCTCGGCTGTAGACAGTCTGGGCAGTACGGGCTATACGAGAAGACTGGTATCGGAAGCAAAAAAATTCTCTTCGGATTCTGCATGGGAAATAATAAATGATTCAATGCAGATTTTGGGAGGGATAGGTTACACGAATGTATATCCGGTCGAGAAACTGCTCAGAGACTTAAGGCTTATGATGATTTGGACGGGAACAAACGAAGTCATGAATCTGATCATCCAGCATGAATACTATAAGGAAGTCTTGAAAATAGATTCAAGCATCCGGGACGCTGAAAGTGATGCAGCGGAAGCATTTGCCGAAGATGAAAAAATCTACGAGTGAGCAGACGGTTTGAGTACATATTTCAAGAGATCCTGATTTTTTCGTGGGCTTGATGTGCTATACTGTCTTCAAACCCACGGAGGTTAATTGAACACGGATTGCTCGGCGAAGGGATTCTCCCTTGGATGTTTCAGGGCCCTTTGCCGCGTTTTTTTTGCGGTTGAATCTGTGGTACCAGGGTTAGCTGCAAAATGAAACAGAGAAAAGCTCTTAAAGTAGGGGTAGTTCGCGATGACAGATTCATGTTGCATTGGACCGGTTTAGTACACCCTGAGCGACCTAGCCGACTAAAAGCTATCTACAAGATGCTGGACAAAGATTTTGAGTCAACCCTCATCAATATTCAACCTGAGCTTGCTACACTCGAACAGATCGAACTTGTTCACACTCCTACTTATGTCAGAAAAGTGCTTAGGACCGCGGAACGAGAATTTACCAATCTTGCCCCAGATACTCCAGTATGTTCCAAATCTTATTTAGCAGCTCTGCTGGCGGTGGGGGGATGTATAAAGGGTCTGCAGGCTTTGCTTTCCGGTCGATGCGACGTATGCTTCGCACTGGTAAGGCCGCCCGGCCATCATGCGCAGCCAGACAGGGCAGGAGGTTTCTGTATTTTCAACAATCTCGGTGTCACAGCACGCTTTGCAATGGAGCGATACGGATTTAGTCGTATCTTGATATTTGACTGGGACATTCACCACGGTAACGGGATCCAGGATTTGTTCTATGGCGACAAGGAAGTCATGTATGTTTCAACCCACTACAGAGGTTGGTACCCCCCCACGGGAGAATGGGGTGAAACAGGTACAGGGGATGGATTAGGCTACACAATCAACTTGCCTCTGCCCAAAAACATTCAAGACGCTGATCTCGTGTACCTCTGTTCAAAGGTGCTTGGTCTTGTCATGAAGAATTACAGGCCGGATCTCATCCTTGCGGCAGCAGGATTTGATGGTCATAGCGACGACCCCTTGGGGCGGACTCACCTCACAGAGGTTTCCTACAAGCGACTGACAGAACTACTATTGAATTTCCGAGAGGCTGGGGGTAACCTTCCTTTACTTCTCGCATTGGAAGGGGGATATCATTTGCCGTCACTTGTTAGTTCCGTCAAGGCTGTTCTTGAAGTATTGACACGGGTAGACGGCGCTTGTGGTTCCAGTTTTCCCAGGACGGATTTGGGCGAGAAACTTTTCGAAGAAGCTTGTCAAATACATAGGGAATATCACGTGTGGACCGATTAAGAGCGCAAGAACGTCAGGGCTCGCGGATACCAAATGGCTGGTGATTTATGCGCGAAGCCTGAAATGATATTAACATCCCTGCATAAAATGATGCTGAAATTTGGGAGATAGAGACGATGATTAAGGCTAGGATACCTCCGGAAAATCCTGACGGTAATCTCCGGTCGTACGCAGAGGAATACAAGAATTTTTCGTGGACAGAAGTCGAGAAAGAGTTTACGTGGCACTCAACAGGCAACCTCAATATTGTTCACGAAGCAGTGGATCGCTGGGCACAAGACGAAAAAAAGGGAAAGCACACGGCCCTCATTTTCGAGAAGGCCGGAAGGGTCAAGACTTTCACTTATTGTGACATAAAAGATATCTCCTGCCAGTGGGCAAATCTTCTTACCGAACATGGCTTTGCCTTTGGAGACAGGATTTTTGTCTTCTTGCCGTCTTGTCCGGAGTTTTTCTTTTCCATGCTTGCGTGTGCCCGGCTGGGTATCATTTGCTGCGTACTTTTTCCCACCTTGGGTTACGACGAGATTGAGGTCCGACTTCAGAATGCAAAACCGAGGGGAATAATTACCCATCCTGACATGTTCGAGCGGCTTCCGCAGCATGCTATGACCACCGTGGAACACGTTTTCTTGACTGAAGGTCCAAGGCTTGATCTTTTCCCAAGCGAGATAGTAGTGCAAAGCGTCCTCCATGAGATGCCCAAGCGAAGTTCCACTCGGTGGGTAGACAAGTCGACTCCGCTCTATTTGCTTTACACAACATCGGGTTCCACTGGTCCTCCCAAAGGGGTTATTCATTCGCATGGAGACATGGTAGGGCATTTGATCACCGGGAAATACGTGCTGGACCTCAGAGATGATTCCATAATCTGGACAGACGGTGGGGATCCAGGCTGGGTCACGGGTATTGTTTACGGAATGTATGCACCTTTTTTGAGCGGCATCACCTCAGTCGTCCAAGGTGATCAGTTTTCAGCTTCAAGCTGGTACAGAACTTTGGAGCGGTACAAAATTTCGGTCTGGTACACCACTCCTCGAACAATCACAAGGCTCATGGAAGCCGGAGAAGACCTTGCGAAAAGGTATGATTTTTCTCATCTTCGGCATCTTTCCACAGTTGGTGAAGCATTGAGCCCCGAACAATTCTATTGGGCGAAAGACACACTAAAACATGCCCCTCACGACACGTGGTGGATGACCGAAACAGGCATGATTTGTGTCGCCAATTTCCCCTCCGTTAGCATTAGACCCGGCAGCATGGGAAAACCTGTTCCAGGCCTGGAGGCAGCAATCCTTGACGAACAGGGGGAGCCATTACCGGAGTTCTCAATAGGGGAACTGGGGCTAAGGGCAGGCTGGCCTGCAATGATGACAGGGCTATGGGGGGATGATCCCAGATACAAAAATTATTTCAGTCCTAACAACTGGTTTCTCACCGGCGACATGGTGACAAGGGATGAACACGGCTACTATTATCACCAGGGCCGCAACGACGATCTGATCAAGCTCGGTCAAAGAGATACCGGCCCCTACGAAGTCGAACAAGTTCTGTCCTTGCATCAGGCAGTAGCAGAAGCCGTTGCAATTTCCGTAAGACCGAGCACCGAGAACCCCTCTTTCAAGGCATTTATCAGGATAAAGAAAGGGTTTACCCCTTCAAAGAGACTCAACCTGGAGATCAAGAATTTCGTCAAGGCAAACTTTACGCCGGAAATCCCCTTGTCGGAAATCGTGTTTCTGGATGAACTACCAAAAACGAGATCAGGAATATTATTGCGCCGTGTCCTTGAGGCGCGTGATCTGGGAGTGCCAAGCGGAGATCCCAGCAAATTGGAGGGATGACATGTATCGGCGTCATTCCTCCAATGACGTCGGGTTCCCCTAATTTAGAGTACTGGACTTCCGCTTTCAGCAACCGTGCCGGATATACCACATTGGGCACTTTTCTGGCCTGGATTGACATGTAAATGTCGTTAAGATCTGACAAATCGATTTTCATCTTTTGATCCTTTCATTACTTGATTTTTATTCTGGCCCCTGAAAAGATCTTGCAGCAATGACATGAGATCCACATGAACGTCAGGATCACTTATTTCTTGATTTCATACACATCATGGGAGTTGGCATTAAGTTCGCAAAAATTTCTTCGGGCCCTTTAAACGAAAGACATTTTTCCCGTTCGAATTGCGAGCGACATGGAGCGTCTATGAAAAACTTGAGATTCAGACTGAAATCATGAGCACACGGGTGGCACAGCAGGACCGTCAAGGCTGGTCACACGGCTCAGAGGCGGGATGCTTCGACGTTGTGTTCGGGCCTACCGCTACGCACCCAGCGTTTCATCGGGTATTGGGTATCTCAAAATAGTCCGGTACCAGCCAAGAGGGTGTGTCTGAGAATTCTACTCTCCGGTCAACCGAGGTGGTATAGCTGGTCTGGAATTATGCTTCCTCTTTCCGTGGGCAAGTGTTACCGTCAAGATATTTCACCCATTAACAAATTTTGAGATGTTATTGTGATTAGATCACAAAGGGCATGTTGAGCATCTCGGTCAATATGGCGTGCATAATGAGATTCGGACCGTTCAGGGGGAAGAAGAGGAGATTAGATAGGCCCTTCAGGGCTGGATTGGCAATAAGTAAGAAGGGTATTGATGCAGATGGAACGGTGCAGGTTTTTTGACGAATGACTGAGACAGGAAACAAGGGCCACCGACAACGACTGCGGGATCGGTTCACAGTCGAGGGGAAAGACTCTCTCTCTGAAGAATCTTTACTGGAACTCCTTCTAACCTACGCGATCCCAAGAAAGGACGTTCAACCTCTTGTCAAGAGCCTTTTGGCCGAGTTCGGCACGCTCATGGCTGTGCTGCAGGCTCCTATTAAGACACTTTCCAAAATCAACGGCCTCACAGACAACAGCGCAGCACTGATTAAACTGGTCGACTGGATTCGATTGAATTATGGCGCTAAGCGGCGCACCGGGAATACGCTAAGATCTGGGACTCAAGCTTCACTGTTTGAAGCCACACCATCGGAAAAGAAGAAGAAAACAGTTTCCGTCAAGAAGGGACACCGGCGTGAAAAAGTCGCGGTGCGACGCAGTTCGTTAAAGTTCACCAATGCGTTGCTGAAAGAAACCATTCAATTACTACCGAGCCTTCCGGATAGCGAATCCCTGGATGAGATACGATCCTTCCTTCGTGCCAAGCTCCATTTCAGCGCTGAACAGACCCGGCATCGTTACGCCAATTACATCACCCGCAGGATGTTCCAGTACGGCTACGCGGACCTTCCTTTGCGTTTTTTTTCCAAGTCATTCCCGGATGCCCAGGAACTGCGAGATGTCTGCTTTTACCGTTTCATGCAGTCCGAACCGCTCGAGGCAGAGATCATCAAGGACCTTATCCTTCCCAACCTCGGCACCGGGTGTCCACGTGGCCATGGCCTTCGAGCGGTTCCTGCGCGCGAACCATCTCTGGGAGATTAGGGAATGATGCATGCAGAAATGAAGGGGAAAAGCGATGGATGCCAAAGACCTCGAAACAGTCAACAGATTGAAAAGTCGGTTGCAGCAGAGGGTTAAGCTGCATCAGGTGATTCTCTTCGGTTCCAGGGCGCGGGGAGATGCCGAACCGGATTCGGATATGGATGTTCTGGTTATCCTTGATGAACCGGTTTCGAGTCAATCCCGCAAGATAGTGTCC
>CAINUH010000133.1 GCA_903853735.1 uncultured Desulfomonile sp.
CAAGAACGGGGTACTGGCTGTAAAGCCTGGAGAAAAGGGAACTAAGAGGAACTTTCCCTGCTTCAAGTGCCACCTCCCCCAGTTCAAATACGCTACCGAAGAGGTCGCAGCGGAGATTGCAGATGCAATTTTGAGAGACGACAAGGCTTCGGTACGACAGCTCACCATAAGTTGCTTGGTTTGCCACAATGAAAAAGCGGTTGTTCACGGTAGTCCTGCGAAAAATGTGGTTTATGGCAACAGGGACCTTCCGGAGGATACCGGACATGTGGTCAAGAAGAGTCCCCTTTTGAAAAACTCATTGATGTGCGGTCAGTGCCACGGATTAGGACCGAACCTCGAGTTTGAAACGCCGATACAGTGTGCGACACTCTACGGGAGTTATCTGCACGCGTACATTCCATCCGGCGGGACGCAGACGTGCCAGGAATGCCACATGAAGGACGGCAACCACTATATGCCTCCTAATTTCAACAACAGAGAAGAATTCTCAGAACGCCTCAGACAATCTCTGCCCATGGAGGTTCAGACTCTGACCTACACTTTTGAACCAAAAGAAGGCGATTCTCGTCCAATGGTGGTAGTCAAAACGAAAATTACCAGCAAAGCCGGGCATCGGATCCCCGACGGCTGACCGTCAAAAACCAAGGTGGTCCTGGATGTGACCGCAAACGCAGCCGATGGCAAGAGAATATTCCAAAGTTCCAGAATCTACATGCCTCAGGCCACCGATTCCCGGTCGAATCAGATGATGTTGGGGCCGGACAAAAAATTGGGCCTCATACGGGACACGAGCATACAGCCTTTTGCCCCGAAGGAGGAGACAATCGAAATACCTTTCCCCACAGGAGTGACCAGCGCTGTAATCAAAGTCGAGCTTACCTATCAGCCCCGGCCTGGCAATATTTATCCCATTCATAAAGTGGTGAGAAACGTGAGTCTCGATCAGACGAAATAAGCTGATGTCAGCTTATCGGATAAGGAGGCACTACAATGTTCCTGACTGGTTACACTACTGAAATGTTTCGTCCCAAATGCAACCCAAGTTTCCAGTCGGTACATTGCGTCGCACATCTCGAGCAAGACATCTCGGAGGCGCTCCCCTACCTGAATACCGCACTCGGAGGTGGAGATTACGCAAAATCCCCGCCTACATTGACCCTGAGAATTCATGGGAAACTCATCACCCTCCATGCTCGTGAGATATTTGTTAATGCTCTTAAGGATGAGGCAGAGGCGGACAAGATTTTGGGATGGCTCAAGAAAGAGATAAACGAGGCATGGGAGAAACGTGCAGAAATTGAGCCGAGTTTTGAGGCTCCGCCGGCACCCCAAATGATGGAGATTCTTAAACTGCTGCCAAAGACAAACTGCCGCAAATGTGGAGAACCGACCTGCACAGTTTTTGCGTTGAGGGCAGCCGAGGGAATCAAAGGGACCGAGGATTGTACGGATCTCACGAGCGAAAACAGACTTATGCTCGAAAGGTATCTAGGCCGGTTCGATTTGGAGATGCAATGATTGTCGATGTGCGTTATGAAATCAGGAGCTTTGTGGAAAGGCTGGAAGAAGTACTAGGGAAGAATGACGGGACTCACGATCACTGAGTCCGAATCAAGTAGACCAATCAGTCATTATTGCTTCAGGAAGCATTTAATGTATTTTTCGGGAGACGGTAGGTCGGAGGTGAGGGTGCTCGAAAACTATTCTCTTTCTTGATGGTTTGAAAGGGACAATAGCCATGGAGACAACGGACAAGAGGCCCTCCTGAGACATCTCACCTTACCCAGCAAAAGGACGAGCAACTATGCAAA
>CAINUH010000134.1 GCA_903853735.1 uncultured Desulfomonile sp.
CTGCTCCGCCTTTTCTTTTTCCCCGGCACCAGCCGGACATCGGCATAGCACCTGCCGTCGTGTTGGAGATTCTAACCGGTTTAACACAACGGGCGAAAAAAATCCACTTTATGGCAAGTTTGGTCCTTCTGCCATGGGTTACCCTTCCTGCCCCAACAAATATGTGCCTGCCCCGTCTGTACTTGTGCTAATATAGTTCAGAAAAGTTCTAAAGGTTGATTATGGATATATTAATGTTCTCGACATGTTGGAGGATCTTTGGCTGATTGGAATGAGACAGTGGTGGACACGCCTTATGGCCCCATAAGAGAATCAGGGCCCGGGCCAAGCCTCTCCGACCACTCCACCCGGTTCATGGTAGACCATATCCTGGTGCCTCAAGGCGCGAGGGCCGCCGAGGCAGGGTGCGGTACGGGAGTCCTCTCTATCTGCATGGCCATGGCAGGGGCTCGAACTGTGGTAGGCACTGATATTGACTGTGCCTCCCTCAGAGCAGCGCGCCACAACGCTCTGATCAATAAGGTGGCGAACGTGGAATTTATGGAAGGAAGCCTTCTCGATCCAGTGCCGGGGCCTCTCGACCTTGCCGTAGCCCTTCTTCCCCATAAGCCGGCGCCGCGACCTTTTGACGCCAGGTATTATGGAGGTCCCGACGGCACCGACCTTCTTCTTCCTCTCATTGACCAGGCTGCTCAACGATTAGTTGCCGGCGGATATCTCTACCTCTACCTTAACAGCATCGCTAATCCGCGGCGCGTACTGGCGGTTCTCGATTCACGGTTCCGGGTCCGCCTGGCAGGGGAAAAGAGGCGATACTTTACCCGTGATGAGTTTGACGCCCTTACGCCGGGCATGTTCGACTACCTCTGCGACCAGAGGAAAGGGGACATGGCCGAGTTCTACGAAGAGGGGTCGGGCCTCTACTTCATGGCCCGGATCTACGAAGCGGTCCTCTTGTGAGTGACACATACCTTATCATAAATGCCGACGATGGAGGTCTGTCCCCGGAAACAGACGAGGGGATTCTCGATACGATCCGTGCAGGTATTGTTACATCAGTCAGTGTCCTCGTCAATCCTCCTTTTTACGCCAATATCGAAACTTACAAACAATCGGGGGTCTCCATGGGTCTCCATCTGAACCTTACCCTTGGCCAGCCCTGCACCCCTTCGTCCGGTCCTCCCCTTGTGGGTCAGGATGGACGTTTTTGTTCGAACGGGTACAAAAATCCTCATCTCTTCGACAGCACTTCGGTGAAAGCTGAGTTCTTCGGCCAGCTTGGCCGATTCAGGAGCCTTACTGGGGCTGATCCCAGTCATCTCGACGTTCATAAACACCTTCATCGAAGAAGCATGGCTATTCTCTCGGTGGTCTTGGAAATGGCGGCGGAACTCAACGTACCCGTGCGGTGTCTCGATGAAACCATGCGGAGAAAGTGCAGGGCAGCAGGGGTCATGGTAACAGATCAGTTCATAGGCGATGTGGCGCCCGCCCCTTATTGGACAATTGAAATGCTGAAGACGGAATTGGACCGCCTCTCTCCCGGAATCGCGGAATTGATGTGCCACCCCGGAAAAGGCATGAAGTACACCGAAGGCCTCACGTATGTGGCTGAACGGGATGAAGAGAGAAGAACCTTTTCTTCGTTGGATGCAAGGGAGCTTCTTGCGCCATTCAGGCTCGTGAACTTCCGCACCGCTCCGTTCAGGTGAGCTAAAGGTAATGATGGGAGAGGGGAGTAAGTTGGTTGTCGCCTCTTCATGCTGCCGGGAATAAGATAGATATTATTATGAAATTCGATATTCTTGACTACAGTGTATACGGCAATGAAGCTGACAGGGAGAGCGATGCGCTCCTGAAGGCAGCGTCAGAGGCATCAGGCTATGAGACAAGGGTCATTCCCCTCGTCCCCGATAAAACCATTCCCAAACCAGAAAAACGGGTCTGGCTCCGTTATGATCTGCGGTCCCGCAGTGATCTCGCCTGGATTGTCGACGTGGCTGAAAACCTTGCGAAAAAAGAGCATCTCTTGTTCCCTTCGGCTCGTTCCATATTGTTGTCGGAAGACAAATGGGAGACCCATCTGGCCCTTGCTGAAGCGGGAGTGCCTTCGGTGGAAACCTATCGCCTCCACATGAACCATCCATGGGGAACCCGAATAATCCTCAAGCCGCGAGTTGGATGGGGAGGTATCGGTATGAAGGTTCTCGACCCTGCCGAGGGTGATCTGCCTTTTCTTCCCCAGGGACAAGAAGACTATATATGGCAGCCATTCATACCACACCGGCAAACGTGGACGGTGGTCCTGGCAGGGGAATCTCTTGTAACTATTCTTGAGAAACGGGCGACCTCAAATGATTTCCGGACTAACGCCTATTTTGGTGAGCAAGCCCTGGAGGTCTGTGACCCCGGTGCAGCAACCGACATATCAGCCCGTGCCTTGAAGGCAGTGGGTCTCGTGGCCGGCGCCGCGGATGTCATCGATGTGGATGGGCAACTTAGGGTACTTGAA
>CAINUH010000135.1 GCA_903853735.1 uncultured Desulfomonile sp.
CCTGGAGAAGGATTGGGATCTCCTGCGTACCGTGCCTACTGAGTTTCACTTGATTCGTCTTGCAGACGGACGCCGTAGTCTTCTGACCTTAGCACACCAAGCCGCTGCCGACGGATGGACGCTATCAGCATTCTACAAAGAACTTCTCGCGCGCTACCACGAGATCATGACCGGTGAAGAGCCCGAATGGGCCCATGAGTCCGACTATACATCGAGCGCGAAAAAGCAACTGGTTGAACTGAAAAGGCAAAGATGGCGCGATGCCCTCTTCTTTAGCCACAATTTCCTTAGCCAGTACATCAGCAGGCCTGCTCTTCCAAAGGGAAGCGGAAAACAGCAGGAAGTGGGCGCACACTACGTCAAATCTGTCCTGACGCCCGAAGAAACGGATCGTGTAGTGAAGAATGCATCCCGACTCGGGAGTCCCTTCATGGATGCCCTGGTCGGTGGTATGGGCACAGCAGTGGACAAATGGAATGCCTCTCTGAATATCCCACCTGGCAACACAGTGATTTGTGTCTCAGTACAGATGAGGGGCAGATTCGGAGAACCTGAAGCTCCGAACAACACGTCGGCCATTGTTCTGAAGTTGAGTCCCACTGATCGGACGAATCCGGAGTTGTATTCCCGATCGGTGGCCGGACAGCGGCAGGAGCAATTGGAAACTCTGTTTGACGTCAGGACTTGGCAAGCGGGCTGTAGTCTGGCGGATGCCGTGAGGGTCCTCCCACTGTCAGCAAGACAGAGAATAGTCCATTTCGTATTCCAGACGCCCCTTACCCCGATCCTGATGGCTCCGTTCGGTATATTGTGGCCGGAAACCAAAGGCGGGCGGCGTACTGGGGACTCCTATCTGACACGAGCTGGAGAGTTAGTCCTGACTCAATTTCATACGATGCCGTACAAGATGGGATATCGCTGCCCTCTTATTCTGGGTGCATTCACTTTCCGCAAAAGACTGACCCTTCAACTCGTAGCCTCAGCAAGCCATTTTACCAGAACCGAAGCCGAACGCTTTGTGAACCTGCTTGCAGACGTTCTGGTCGAGAATCCCTTTGGAGGCCCGCGTTGCTGATCTGACCGTTCAGCCGGGCCTGATGGTCGGCACGGCGGCAGAGATCACAACATGGGGAAAAATCCGATCTGTATAAAAGGGTTTGAAATGCAAAAGACCTCAAGGTTCCTGGACCCGAACTCCGAGATGATCGCTCTGGCCAGTTACTCCAATACAAAGAATTTGCTGGTGACTGCCATCGAGATTAAAGGCCCTGTAGACGAGGGCTTGTTAAGGCCATGTGTGATCGGGGCTCTCGAGGGGTTTCCTCAACTACGCAGTTGTCTCAAAGAGATCAGGAAAACCGGCAGGCATCATTTGTACTGGCATCCGAATCCGGATGTGGAGTTTCCGGTAAGCGTATCCGATTTGAAGGATCACGAAGCCTCGACCCCTATTTTTGACGCCGTGTTAAGCCATCTCGCTCCGAGACTGGACAGAGATTGGGATCTATTCGAGGAGTTGCCAGGTGAGGTCCACTTTGTGAGGATCTCACAAGACCACCGTATCGCAGTTGTAGTCACTCATCATGCAGTCTTCGATGCGGCTACGGCCTCGGAGTTCGGAAGACAGTGCGTCTTGCAGTACAGGGAATTGCTGACCGGCATCAGGGAGGATTTCCCTGGCCTTAAGACTCATGGTCTGTCCACTTCCAGAAAGAGAACAGTGAAGATTAGGAAGGGCAAATGGGACGACATGATTAACAGTGCTCGATTGGCCGTCAGGCCTTTGATTTGGAAGCCCGCTTTGCCTAGCGGCACAGGGGTACCGAAAGATCAGAAACAGTATCACATCAAGAGACTTTTCACTGTGGAGGAGACAGCTCGCCTGGTCATGTCCACGCAAAAAAGAGGCCAAGCCCTTATCGATCTATTGGCAGCGGCCAGCAATCTCGCGATAGACAGATGGAACAAGCGACGAAACGTCGAAACCGGCACGGTTACCACGGCCTTGACTGTGAACATAAGGGACAGATACCAAAGCCTAGACCACTCGAACAACGTGAGCGCCTTTTTTTTTGAGTCCAATTCCAATGATAGAAAGGATCCTAAGCAACTGGTTCGTTCGCTGGCAACTTCCCGAATTAGGCAGCTTCGGAAACAGATGGACTTGACGGAGCACAAAAACGTTGCAAGGATGATTGCCTGCGCAAGTCTATTGCCGTTCGAGGTGAGGCGCAAGATAGTGCATTATATAACTCAGAAATATCAGTACTCCATCGCAATAACACTCCTGGGTGTTGTGTGGCCGGTGATGAAGAATGGGAAGCCCACGTTTGATTCCTATCCTACCGATGTGAG
>CAINUH010000136.1 GCA_903853735.1 uncultured Desulfomonile sp.
AGTATTTTCCCCGGACCTAATAAACGGCATGCAACGTCGAAAACCCTCCAGTCGTAGAGAAAAGGTGAAGCGGCGGTATCTACATACGTGCGGCTCAAGGCAATCCCAATCTCCGGCATCAAAGCATAAATAAACACCCCGCCGCCGAAGTGGGCCAGTACGACATCAACATCAGGATTGGCCGCTATTAACGATAGGAGTCCTGAAAAATCGACAGTTATTTTACCGGGGTACTTGTGCCCCACCGGTTCATTTACATGTAGAACAACCGGTACTTTATTCTCGGCGGCCAACTTGAGAACGGGATCAAGCGCCTCGAAGTCTTCGGAATTCCATCCTCCGTGGTACATCGCCAGTTCTCCCAGGCCGGCAAAACCTCCCTCAAGCGTTCGTGCGGCCTCAATGAAAGCGGCTTCGTGCCCAGCCGAGGTGAGAACTGCAAAAGGAATAATTCGTCCTGGATAGCGTTGGTGAAAAGACCAGACCTCGTCGTTATTTGAGGCAACAAGGTCGGGTGCTTCCCATGGGAAGCCGAACACTATGGCCCGCTCGATGCCGGAGCTGTCCAGATACGACATGATTTCGTCTTCCGACACCAGTCGGGTATTTTCCGATGAATAAATTGAACCGAAAGCAGGATCGCTCAGGCAAAAGTACGATCGATCCTCTCTTACCCTCTTCGGTAACAGATGCACATGTGCATCTATAATCATGGTTTGCAAACCTACCGTAATCTTTCAGACACAATGAACAGCAATTTTACACGGAACACATGAACTTGACAATGTTTCAGGAATACTTAATTATTTTGGAGTAAAGGGGATTAAGCCCGTCTGGAGAAATTACATTCATGAAATCGATGGTGAGAGACTTAGGACCTCGAAGACCCTTTCAATCAGGCGTTCCAGCAGTTCAGAGGAGACTTTGAAATGGCGGGTAAGGACTTCTACGGGGTTCTCGGAGTAAAGAAAAAAGCGTCTGGGGGAGAGATAAAGAAGGCATACAGAAAGCTTGCCAGAAAGTATCATCCGGATGTTAATCCTGGCAACAAAGAGGCTGAGGAAAAATTCAAGTCAATTTCTGAGGCTCACGAAGTTCTTTCGGATGCTGAGAAGCGCAAGATCTATGACGAGTTTGGGGAAGAGGGATTGAGGGCTGGGTTTGATCCCGACCAGGCGCGACAATTCCGCCAGTGGCAACAGGCCGGGGGATTTGGGAGACAGACCGGAGGTTTCGACGCGGATGCGTCTGGAGACTTCGGGCAATTCAAATATTCCGGCTTTGAAGATGTGTTTAGTGACCTGTTTGGCGCTGGAGGCGGGCCTGCTACTGCCCGCGGGCAGGTACGGGGACGGGACATTGAATCAACCCTGGAAGTGGACTTCAATACGGCAATCATGGGCGCTACCACCAGGGTGACGCTTCAGAAGGAAAAGGCTTGTTCAGCGTGCGGTGGAACTGGTCGCATATTCGATTCAAATAACTCCGTATGCAGATTGTGTAAAGGAACTGGGCAGACCAAGGTCGCCCAAGGGCCATTTAATTTCAGCCAATCATGCCCGGAATGCGGAGGCACCGGCCGATCCGGCGAGATTTGTCCGGGTTGCAATGGTACTGGTGTGGTTCCAAGTACGGAAACCATCGATGTGAACATTCCGGCAGGTGTTAGTGACGGGTCCAGGGTCAGACTCGCCGGTAAAGGCAGCCCTGGAATAGCCGGCGGACCTGCAGGAGATCTTTACATAATTACACGGGTAAGGCCTCACCCAATTTTTAGGAGGGATGGCGACTTGCTGAAAGTAGATATACCTGTCACCGTAAGCGAAGCCATGAACGGTGCTGAAATCACTGTGCCCACACCCGCCGGTTCCGTGCAGTTGAAAATACCAAAAGGCACCAGGTCCGGGCAGCGTCTAAGGCTCAAAGGAAAAGGGGTTCCCAATCTCAAGACCAAGGTTCCGGGTGATCTCTATGTCACAGTGAGAGTCCAGGCCCCCTCTACGGACAACCCTGAAGCATTGGAGGCCGCTAAAAAGCTGGATCGGTTCTATCAGGGAGACATCCGTGAACACATCCGGCTGTGAGAGTACACGATAATCCCCGATAGGAAACGTCAGGAAATTGTCATGGCACAGGACTATTACTACAGAAGGCAGATACTGGAGATCTTCGAGTTTGATGAGGACTTTCTTGACGAACTGGAATCCGAAGAGTTGGTTCGATCTGAGGAACTGGAATCCACTCGCGAGCGAGTATTTGCGTTGGACCAGGTTGAGAGAATGAGGATTATACGCAATCTCGTGAGAGAGTTGGAAGTAAATTTGCCGGGTGTGGAAGTGATCTTGGAGATGAGAGAAAATATGATCCTCATGCAGAGACAATTTGACCGGATCCTGGAAGCTATTGTTCAGGAGTTGAAGTTGAGATTGCCTAAGGTCTAATAGTGTTAATAGCCCGAAACGTCCCAAAATCAGTTCCCAAAACCTTCGTATAATGCGGGACCTTTATTCCCATTGCGTCGTTGAAGCCGGCAAGCCCATTGCGCCAGCCTATGCTATTCTTTTGTGGGCCCTGGTCAACTTCCTGCTCTTCGCCGGGGTAGCCACGGCATCCTCCCAAACCGCGGTTCGAATCCTTGAGCAAGCCAAGTCGGAGAAAGATCCCGCAACACGGATCAGACTCTTCGACGAAGCCCTGAAGAACCAGTCTGTGAAGGGCCAAGTGCTGTCGTCGATCTTTTTCGAGCGGGCTATGGCGTACAAAGAGATGAACGATTGTTTTCGAGCCATAGAGGATTTCGATTCGGCCCTGGCTCAATCTAAGCAGGCTTTCCCAGCTCTTATTGAAAAGGCTGAATGTCTGATCCATATTGACCAATTGGACGAAGCGTCTCGAGTATTGGAGCTTCACCTGCTCTCCAGACCCGGAACTTCACGAGCCTACGTTCTCAAGGGGACCATTTTTGAGAGTGAGGGTTATCTCTCAAAGGCTGAAGACGAGTACACAAGGGCTCTCCACTACGAACCAAAGTCAACCTCGGCCCTGGAGATGAGGGCCAAGGTGAGATTGAAGGAAGGAAAAGTCCTCAAGGCCCTGGATGACGTCAATGGGTTGATCCGCCTGGCTCCGCGTGTAGCCGAGTCTTTTATGATCAGAGCACGGATATACGACAAGCTCAAAGATTATGCTGCGTCTCTTGCTGATTATTCACAGGCTGAGCAAATGCTTCCCGAGGATGAACGAATCACAAAGGAAAAGGTCTTGATTTACTTAAGGACCGACCAGCCTGAAAAGGCGCTGGATGCCCTCAAGCACCGACAGTCATGGAATTCTGATGTTGACATCCTGATAATGAACGCACGGGCTCATATACTCCTGAAAAATTACAAGAACGCCGAATCGATTTTGAAACAAGCAATTTCCAACAATCCGTCCCATGCTCAGGCATACCTTTACGAGGCGGTGGTTCTCTTGAGTCAACAAGATTCCGACGCTGCGCTCGAGAATCTGAATCGAGCTATTGAGCTTGATCCCAAGCTGACAGAAGCGTTCAAGGAACGGGCGCGAATTTTTGTCGATCTTGGAGATCAGGTGAGGGCCTCCTTGGATCTTACCTCGGCTGCAAACATAGATCCGGCTGATGGGGAGATTTTTTCCATGCGTGGTCTGACCTCGATGCACCGGATGCTCTACGATGCAGCCATTGCAGATTTTTCAAGGGCTACGGAAAATATTCCAGGTGATCCGGGGCCGATCTACGATCGAGCCGTGGCCTTCGTGCGGAAGGGGGAATACGAGTCAGCCCTGAAAGACTTGAACGGTGTTATAAGTATCAAACCTGATGCCGCACGTGCATTCAGTCTGCGAGGCATAATTCACTACAATCTGGGAGATTGGAAAAAGGCGGCAAAGGATTTCGACAAATCCATAGCGATTAATCCACGGGACGCATTGTTGTTGAACAATCGGGGATTCTTTTATCACAAGATCGGGGACAATCAGTCTGCCGGACGAGATCTTAACCGCGCCCTGGAATTGCTGCCTGAATACGTCAATGCGCGCCACAATCTTGGTCTGGTGCTCAACGCGGATTTGAGTGCAGTGATTTCAGGACAGGAATCGAATCCGAAGGTTTCGGCTGATCAACAGGACCCAAAAAGCCCATGAAGAATAGACGTTACAAGGGAATTCTGGCTGATCTCGACGGCACAGTGAATCGAGGAACCTCTCTCATCCAGGGCGCTGACATCACGTACCGAAATCTGTCCGCGAAGGGATTTCGTTGGATCTTTGCCTCCAACAGCGCCACCCGGCTGTCTTCTGATCTAGCAGCCAAGATTACAGGACTCGGCCTGGCGGTGACTGATCAACAGGTGATCAATTCTGCGTCGGCGCTGATTGATACTATTCAAAGAGATTACCCGGGCGCGAATGTCATGGTGGTTGGAGAACCGAGGCTGGTTCAAGGCGTAGAGAAAGCCGGCGCCGTAGTGACCGAGGATCCTCAAACGGCAAATATAGTGGCAGTGGCCATGGACACCGGTTTCAGTTACAACAAGCTCAAGAAAGCGCACCAAGCTATTCGAAATGGAGCCATGTTCTGGGCAACCAATCTCGATGCTACTTTTCCGACAGAAAACGGGTTTTTACCAGGCGCCGGGAGTATTGTGGCTTCTATAGCGACTTCGGCTGGACGGCAGCCGGATCGGGTTTTCGGTAAACCATCACCAGATATGGCCGTGCTTGCACTCAAACTCCTGAACATCAGCGCCCAGTCCTGTCTGGTGGTCGGTGATCGTATGGACACAGATATTCTTTTTGCGCGAAATGCCGGAATGGATTCCGCTCTGGTTCTGACCGGCGCGACGTCGCGGGATGATTTGGGTCGCTATTCTTATTCGCCGGATTACGTTTTCGAAAGCATTGTCGATATAATTGAACTCTTCGACTGATCCCAACAACTTGTTGCGGAGTAAACTACATCATGGAGGGTCAAGGACGTGACGGAAGTTGAAAAACTATACGAAATGCTGCGTAAAATTCAAGAACCAAAAGGGTACTTTTTCAATATGGACAAGGAAAAAGTCTTCGAGCTTCTTGAAGGTCTTTTGACCAACAAAAAACGTTATGGATACATGTCTTGTCCTTGCCGGCTGGCATCAGGAAGCCGTGCCGCGGACACGGACATTTTTTGCCCATGCGCATACAGGGCTCCGGACGTCGAACAATACGGGAGTTGCTACTGCAGTCTCTATGTATCAAGAGAATGGAACGAGAACGAGATTCCCCACGAATTTGTTCCCGAACGCCGACCCGTGGAGATGTTCCCGTTTTAGGCCCTAGGCCCGTAGAGATTATTTTGCAGAGCAATGTTTCTTGAAGAAATCTTCTACTTTCTTCCAGTCGACAATGTTTGCAAAGTTATCCACGTAATCGGTTCGACGGTTCTGATACTTCAGGTAATAAGCGTGTTCCCAAACGTCGCAAACCATAATGGGTATGGCTCCCCACGAAGTCAGGTTCTGGTGTTTTTCGGACTGCATTACGACAAGTCTCTTGCTGAACGGCTCCCAAGCAAGAATTCCCCAGCCCGAAGCCTCCACCCCTTTGGACGTGGCTGCAAATTGCTTCCAAAAAATTTCAAACGACCCGAAATCTCTCTTTATCAGATCCCCTATAACCCCGGAGGGTGTTCCTCCTGCCTTGGGGCCGACGGTATTGAAGTAGATCCAATGTAAAATAACTCCGGAACCGTTGAAGGCCAGATCACGACTCAAGGCCTTGATCGCGTCAAAATTGCCTTCTCGTCTCGATTTTTCAAGCTTTTCCAGAGCACCGTTGAGGCCGTCTACGTAGGCGGCAAAATGTTTGTCGTGATGTATCTTGACTGTTTCCTTGTCAATGAATGGTTCTAGGGCATCTTCCGGGTAAGGTAGCGGGGGCAGCTTGTGCATGAATACTCCGGCCCCTTCGTTCCCGGGCGAGGCCACCGCTTGGGATCTGAAAACGTTTGAGAGGATTCCCAGTGCCGCCGCAGTCCCAGCGCCCGCAAGAACATCTCGCCTGTTTATTCCGCTTTCCATTCTATCCGTCCTTTCTGTTGGCAAATCACTATTACCATCGATTCACTGACGCCTTTAGGGTTTTGATCCGCTCTGTTTGCCGCGTTTCATAAGAGTTCCGGCTACGAGATTCGGCCATGCAAGACAGCGATGATGCTCGCGACTGTTTCCAATTATTGTTTCGGACTGACGCATCCGTTTCAAAAGGCTATTCCAATTGCCTGAGAGCTTCCCGAGCAGCGTTTTGAGCCGCTTCCCTCTTGTTCTTGCCGGTTCCGAAGCCCGCTATCTTGTTACCGAGGTAAACGGCGACAGAAAAGACTTTGCAGTGTTCCTCTCCCCACTGATCCACGACTTCGTAAGTAGGAGTAATTCCAAGATCACCTTGCGTCCTCTCCTGCAGAGCGCTCTTGCAATCGTCCATCCCTTCCCTGGTGGAACATCTTTCTATAAGAGGATAAAAGTGTTTCTCGATCAGCTTCTCCGCATCAACAAACCCACCGTCCAGATAAACTGCCGCTACGATGGCCTCCAGAGTATCCGCCAGGATTGAGTCACGGTCTCGGCATCCGGACAACTCGTCTCCTCGGCCCATCCTGATGAATCGACTAATCCCCAACTGTCTCATCAACTTCGCTAAGGCTGCACGGTTAACTAGACTCGCTCGCTTCTTCTGTAGTTCCCCTTCTTCGTCTTCGGGGAATTTTCGGTAAAGTATATCCGCGATTACCAATCCCAATACGGCATCACCGAGGAACTCGAGCCTCTCATTGTGTTCCTGGCATGTCTCCCTGTTTTCATGCCAGAAGCTTCTTCTTGTGAGGGCGTTAACCAAGAGGGCTGGAGCTTGAAAACTATGACCAATAGTAGTCTGGACCTGTGTAATGTCCTCCAAGGTATTCGAAGAGGCTAGAGTTTCTTCAGAGAACATGCCAGGCCTTCCCTATGGGTATGTGCGGTCAGATCGTAAAAAAGTGGAGTTATGGACACATAGCCTTCTGCCAGGGCTGTTACGTCCTCATCACTTGCAGCATTTTCCACGCCTTGTCCTGATAGCCAATAATAAACGTTGCCCCTCGGGTCTTCGCGTTTCTCAACGCTCTCCTGGAATTTGGCAAGAGCCTGCCGAGTCAATTTAAATCCTCTAATTTTTTCTGGAGGCAGGGCAGGTATATTGATGTTCAAGGCAACCCCCTTGGGAAGACCCTGGTCCAGAATCCATTTTCCGAGTCTCTCGATATGGGGGAGCGCCCAACTGAAAGGAGGATCCTTTTTCTGGGCCAGTGAGACGGCCATCGCTGGAACTCCCAAAATAGCGGCCTCGGTAGCCGCAGAAACCGTTCCTGAATAAAGAACGTTGATTCCGAGATTGGCCCCGTTATTAATTCCGGACATTACCAGAGCAGGCGGAGAAGGCAGGAGTGAATACAAGGCCAACTTGACGGAGTCCGCTGGTGTGCCGCTGATCCCATACCCGTAGAAGACGCCGTCCTTTATTACTTCACGGGCCTTTATCGGGTCATATAACGTTATGGAGTGACCAACGGCGCTCTGTTCCGCCTCCGGCGCAACTATATTGACTTGACCCAGCTTACTGGCGGCCATGCGAAGATAACGAAGTCCCTCAGCGTGAATACCGTCGTCATTCGTCAGCAGAATTACGGGAGTGGCGTTGCTCATGCCAGTTCTTGGAATGCCTTGCGGATTCTCTTCATGCCTTCCAGTATCACATCATCACTCGTCGTGAAAGAAAGCCTAATGTGATAATCAGATCCGAAAGGACCACCCGGCACAGACGCCACGTGATGTCGTTTTAGGAGATAATTTGCCACGTCGGTAGAATCGGCAATATTGGTGCGCCCGGCAAGTTGCGAAGTATTCACAAAGGCGTAGAAGGCTCCTGGCGGTTTGACTACGAAAATCCCAGGAATGCTGTTGATTTCTGCCACCATCAAGTCACGTCTTCTTTCGAATATCTGCCGCATAGTGGACACTTCATCTTGAGGCCCTGTCAGCGCTTCCACAGCGGCTGCTTGTGCGGTGTTGCTCGGATTGGAAGTAGATTGGCTTTGAATGTCGGTCGCTGCCTTGACCAGTTCCTTCCTGGGGCACGCCATATAACCTATCCGGAAGCCGGTCATGGCATAGGTCTTGGAGACTCCATTTATCAGGACACACCGATCTTTCATCCCATGAATGGATGCAAACGATGTAAATCTCATACCATCATAAATCAGTTTGTCATAGATCTCATCCGAAATTACCAGCAGGTCGTGTTGCTCGGCAATCTCGGCCAATTTCCGTAAGACAGCTTCCGGATAAACAGTTCCAGACGGATTGGACGGAGAATTAATCAACATCGCCTTGGTGCGAGAAGTCAGGAGCGGTCTTACCCGTTCGGGATCAGGCACGAAGCCATCATTTTCAGCGGTCGGAACAATAACAGGGGAACCGCCGGCTAGGGCGATCATTTCCGGATAGGAAACCCAGTAGGGAGCAAACACGATTACTTCGTCACCAGGGTCCAAAATCGCCTGCAAGATGTTGTAGATGCTGTGTTTTGCCCCGCAAGACACCAGAATCTCTTCAGGCTTGTATTCAAGTCCATAGTCTTCCGTGAACCTCTGGATGATTGCTTTTTTCAGGTCAGGGGTACCTCCGACCGGCGTATAAAAAGTCTCACCACGATCAAGCGACCGCTTGGCTGCCTCTCTGATGCGCAAGGCAGTAGGGAAATCAGGTTCACCCGCGCCAAAGCCGATCACATCTATTCCCTGACTCTTCAACTCTTTCTCCTTGGCCGAAATTGCCAGGGTTGCCGAGGGCTTCAATAGGGCCGCCCTTTGAGACAGAATATTCTTCATCGTTTCACCTGAATGCGAGAATGGCTCATTTGTTGGTGACCATGTTTGGAAACTTTTGCTTCAAAACTCTCAAGACATTTTCAGGGACAAGGCCCTCGGGAGATCCACCAGCCAGTACCGTGGCTTTTATTATTCGAGAACTCACATACAAGTAACGATGGGCGGTCATAAGAAAGAACGTTTCTATGTTACGGCTGAGTTTTCTGTTCATCAAAGCCAACTGAAACTCATATTCAAAGTCCGATACTGCCCTAAGACCCCGAACTATGGCCTGAGCTTTCTTTCTTTCCGCATATCGCACGAGGAGGCCTTCAAACGATTCACATTCTATGCGGATGTTGGCGCTTACGGCTCCCCGGATCATGTCCATCCGTTCTTCCGGGGAAAAAATGGTTTCTTTTTCCGGATTCACACCAAGCGCAACGATGATTCGGTCAAACGTTCCGAGCGCCCTGCGGATGATTTCCAGATGACCATTGTGAATAGGGTCGAACGTCCCGGGATAAACAGCCAACTTTTCGTGTCTATTTCTTATCTGTCTAGCTGCCACTTTTCAACGAGCCTCTGTTCTAAGACGAAGGATTGTAATATGGGTGCCCCCGTACTTTCCGCCAAACTTCTTTTCAAAGATGGCTGGATCAGCCTGTTTGAAACAAAGATCTCCTGATTCCACAATCAAAAGGCCGTCCGAACTGAGCAAGTTCGGGAACACCATATCGGAGAAAAAGTTTTGGACAAGTCCAGCTTCGTATGGAGGATCCAGGAATATAATCCCAAATTTGCTCCCCACGATAAGCAACTTCTTGACCGCCCTGGTCGCATCCATCACCAAGACTTCAACCTGATCAAGCACACCAAACAGTTCAGCGCTTGCCGTCAGCCTTGCGGCCATCTGCCGATCTGTTTCAACGAACACAACGCTTGCCGCGCCTCGACTCAACGCCTCAAATCCAAAAGAACCAGTACCTGCAAACAGATCCAGGACTTGGGACGCTTCAACAGCATGGCCTAAGGCGCTGAAAACAGCCTCCCGAACTCTGTCCGTAGTAGGCCGAATTCCCCTACTCACAGGCGACGGTAATCTCCGGCCCCTAAATTGTCCGGAAATTATCCTCATCTTACGGATGTAACTGTATACATTTTTTTGGAGTGTCGTTCAAGAGAAGCCGCATTCAAAGACACTTTTTTTGAAAGGCTTCCACTAAAACCCTGTCAGTTGGACTGGTCGCAGTCCATTGTCTCGACTGGGAGGCTCAGATTGCCTACTGAAAGTTCGGCCAACTTGTTTTCAAGCGTTCCGACAGATTTCTCCAAAATCGCCATTCGTTTCATGAACCAATAGAAAGCGGTTCCTACAAGAGAAACGAAAAGAGTGCAGGCGAAGAAGAAGTTATCGATATGCTGAGCAAACAGAGCCGACAACAGAGGCCCGATGAGTATGTACGTCGACAGAAACGTCTTGAGTTCTTCAAGTTGAGCGCCAGCCGAAGGCTCAGTCAAGAGTGCGACCTTCCTTTTCTTAACGTTGGTGCGAACATCGTACGCGGTAACCAGGAACCCCCGATGCGTATTCCTCACACTTGTTCTGTGGGGCTCTTCGAATACTGTTGTGCTGACCGATAGTGCCGTTTCTAACCCGATCCACTCCTTAGGTGCAAAGATCTGCCATGGAACCCACAACATGTCCCTTTTCTCAAGTCATGGTATAGAAAGAGCCGTGGTCTCAGTGCCTCCTAGTAGCTCTCTCCAGTCTCTCGTAAATCGGTAGACCTGCCCCAATCCGTACAGCGATAAAGTGACGAAAACGGTTTGGTCGGGCTCCTTAATTCTCTGAGTCACGGGATCCTGTTCCCTGACCTCGGAATACCTTAGCACAACGTTCCAGCATTGAGGATGATAACTCAGGCCTAAACTGGTGAAATATGAGAAATTGAACTGGTGAGAGTACTGATTCTCAAAGATGCAGTCTAATGTAGAAGATAGTTTAAGTTGAAGGTTGACGTTGGTTTGGCGATTGAGATCCTCGCGTTTGTCATCCTCCGTGTACTGGTGCAACACTCGAAACAAATCCCCTCTGTGGTCCATTAGCCCCAGGTTCAAACTATATTTCCGCGCTCGATTCAACACTGGGTCATACTGGGCCTGGGCCGTAAGGTCCACCAGATAATGCGGTTTGACGGTCAATTCCGCTTGCGTATTGGTCCAAGGAAACCGTACCGGCTGTCGTTCGCCCAATGGATCTTCAGCGGTTCGAGAATCGAAGAAATCGTAACCCTGCGAAACACTCAGAGTTACAAAGTCGAGGTATTCCCCTGGTCCAATACGGCCGGAGAGGGTCTGCCTCATTTCGGCTGTTAGAAGGCTGAGCCGGTCCATTCGATCGGAGTCGTCGAAATGCGGGTAGATTTGCTTGCTAAGCGAAGGCGGTCTGTAGGTCCATGCAAACCTTGGTCGGATGGTATGCTGGATTCTCTGAAAACCGAGCAATGAGCCATCATAAACAGAGTTGAGGTCTGCGAAAATATCCGTGTTGATCTGATACAGGTCTGTTCTCAACGAATTGACAGAGCTAATACTTTTGTCCCGACGATAATAATCCGCCGAATAGGCTTTCCCAAGGTAAGTCATGGATGGCTCCAGCTTGAGATAACGACCAATAGCGACAGGCATGGTCAATCTTGTATCAAGCTGCACGCGGCTACCGAGCCAATGCTCATTCATTCTCGGTGCGTAGAAATGATCGTATACAACGTCGGAGTTCAGATAAAATGGAGTGTAGGCTAGTGGGAGGCTGAATAGAGTGCCGGTAATAGTAGGAATATTCTGAACAGTCAGGGCGTTGTCGGGCAGGTCGAGATTGTCGAAATGGCGAGCCTCTGCCTGGAAAAGGAAGAAATTTGACTGTTTAAAAAGCACTGCGTTTGATTCAAGATAACGAATTCGGAGTCTTCTGTCGAATCGGCCACCCCAAAACTCAAAGTAGTCTCGATCCGACACCCACGTACCGTGGGCTTTAAGACCTACCTGTCCGGCAATTTCCTGATCATGTCGGAAGGTCACAAAAAAACGGTGATTCTTAGGCACTTCGTATGGTTGGTATTTCCAATCGTATGTATATTCTCCGTAAAATCGGCCGCTGAAACTCTCGCTGGGGAAATATCGGAATTCCAAGGCGGCCTGAGCAGCTCTCCTGGTGCATATCCTCGGAATGATAGTGGCATCAACGCTGGGTGAGATATCAATGAAAAACGGAAGACGTAAGTCAACCCCCTTGATGCTGCTGTTAGCAAACGTAGGGGCCAAGAAACCGGTCTGGCGTTTACGTTTAGCAGGGTAAATCAACCAGGGTAAATAGAAAACTGGAATATCCTTAACATAAAACACCCCGTGCTTGAGCTTCCCGTAACCTTCCAGCGTAACATCCAAGTCCTTGCCCGTTATACGCCAGGCCGGTGATATCCCATCGCAGGTGGTAAAGCTACCATCAGTCACTCGGTAGGCGGATTCCCCAGCCTTCTCCAACTTTTTCCCTTCCAGGTAAACATTATGTCTCTTCAGTAAGAGCTTTCCGTTAAAGAGTATGCCCGAGGAATCAGAAAGTTTGATGGTGACTTTCTCGGCCTCCACCACGTCGCTTCCCATTCTGGCAATGACGGACCCCGTAGCCGTCAGCTCTCCAGTTCCGCCATCGTACCGCACGCTGTCCGCGCGTAAGCGAGTGTTGCCTTGACTCAAACTCACATTACCGCGGGCTGTATAGGTGTTGTTCTCGTAATCGAACGAAAGTCGATCTGCCGACAATTGAATTGGAATATCTGCTGGAAGAATGGTTGATTTTTTTGATGGGACGCTGCTTGAGGAATCTTCGGGGCCAGTTACTTGAGAATAGGCTGGGTGCAAACCTACCAGTAGCACCGATAAAACCAGAGCAGTACAGCGTCCTGCCCATCCGCGCCGGAGAGTTTGTCCATGGAAAGAATGTCTTTTCAATAGCCTGTAGCAAACCCTAGCCATTTTATCTCTTAAATCCAGACCCGCCTCGGGTTAGCGGTCGGTCGGCGTCCTCCCTCTCCAGGTTCGCCATGAACACCATGAGAAGGGACCGACAGTCGCCAAAAAAGCAGAACTGCCTGAGAACAAACCCGACCTGTTGCATACTATTCGTCTTGAATCCCGCAAGCCCTTCTCACCGGACCTATCATGTATAGCGAGCCCGCGCCAAGTATAAGGTCTTCAGGAGCAGCTTTTTCCATTAATGCACCAAACCCTTCAGTGATGTCACCAAACGCACGAGCTGGAATCCCAAATTGCCTAACTTCAGCAGCTAATTCCTCAGGGTTCAAGGCCCGGTTGCTTTGTGGCGGCACACAAACCACTTCCCGAGCAATGGGAGCAATAATCTCAACGAGTTTGGAATAGTTTTTGTCCCTCAGCATCCCCAAGAGCAGCAAAGGCTTGGCTTGGGGATAGATTGTTCGCAAAGCGCTTTTCAAGAGCCTCATGCCTTCAAGGGTGTGAGCCCCGTCAATCACCACATCCGGTAGTCTTCTAAGGACCTCAAACCTGCCAGGGAAAAACGTGCCTTCGATGCCTCTCCGAATAGCATCCGCAGTGATCGGATAATTTTGAGCCATCATTTCCTCGGCGACTGCAGCAGCCAGAGCAGCGTTCTTTATCTGGTGGCCGCCGGTCATTCCCGTAGTCAGATTTTCCAAAGTAAGTGTCCTGGACTCATACGTGAGGCTGTTCCGGCCTATTCTTATTCCACGAAAATCCCGTCCGAATTCCTTTACCGGGGCGGTAAGTATATTTGCCGTCTCGAGTATCACATGCCGAGCCTCATTTCGAGAGGCCCCTGTTACGAGTGCAACCCCGCGCTTTATTATGCCGGCCTTTTCCCTAGCAATTGATGCTATTCCTTGGCCTAGATAGTCCTCGTGCTCCCTGGAAATATCAGTAATTACCGAAACATCCGGCATCACGGTATTCGTAGCGTCAAGTCGGCCACCCAGACCGACCTCGATCACCGCCAGATCAGGCTTTGCCTGAGCTATACAGTCAAATGCCACCGCAGTGGTAAACTCAAAGAATGTGGTCCGCGCCGGCTCGTAAAGTTGGCGTATCTTGTGTGTAGAGGTAACGAGAGATTCCACGGACACCATGCGGCCGTTGAGCTTAATGCGTTCACGGAAGTCGTTAAGGTGCGGGGACGTGTAAAGGGCTGTTTTGAGGCCGGCTTCCCGTGCGATATTGGTTATGTACGACGCGGTAGAGCCTTTTCCGTTGCTGCCGGCGACGTGGACTACGCGAAACGACTTCTGGGGATTGCCCAGCTTTTCCAGCAGAGAAGTAATGTTGTCAAGGCCCAGCAGTATGCCGAAGCGTTCTAAACTGTACAGGAAACTTATTGTTTCCCGGTATTCTGCTTCCAGTTCCAGTTCTTGCGTTGACCGAAACAGCATTAACGAAACTCCAACAGGCAATTCCAGTGGGCTTTACTTACTCGCAAAACAGAGAAGTGCTTTCCCTAAGCTTGAGAGGGTGGTATCCGCGCCGGTCGCGTAGTTTCCGTCGCATTGAAATACCAGAACCCTTCCCTTTTTCTAAAAACTGCTCACTTTCTTGCTTTTATAACATTCATACATGACAAGGTCAAGGAGTTGAGAAGCGTAACAATCTGGATTGAATAATAAATACTGGCGTGAAACCGAGATCTTACAAAGCCTCCCTGAGCCTGCAGATCATTGCATTCCAGTGAGAATCGTCACGGTATATGATAAGCCTGCCGTTCAACCCAACCAATTCATTATTCTTCTTATCCGCTTTCATTTTGAACTTCCCGACTAGTAAGGCTGCATGCTCCACAGGTTTTTTCATGTGGACCGTCGCCACTATTTTCATGTCCGGGTTACTTTCAAGTAGTGCTGGAATGGTTTCAACGACGTCCTTTTCAAACCAGCAGTCAAAATACACTATTTTGGAAAGCCGAGAACGGAAAACCTCTGCATAAGGATCTTCCTTTATACTTCGGGCAAGCCAGTTGCCCACGGCGTTGAGGACTTTGCCGCCACCCGAGAATCCTGCGAGTACAATGGTCGTCTTGTCTTTTCTAACATGCGGGAATCTGGCTCGAAATGCCTTGAACACTTGATTGATGGTCTTGAAAAGACGATCCGGCCTCTCGCCCTCGCGAGGAGCCAATGAACTCCAGCGGTCCCTACCAATCGATCCTGGCGGTATATGGGGGGTATCAACGAATCCAACAAAAAGAAATGGCCGCGAGGGACGCTTTTCGACCAACAATTCCAATTCCTTGCGAAAAGCCTGGTAGTAATCTTTCGCCTGCATGCCGTGGAAGTATAGGATGATTTCGACTCCGTCAAATCGATCAAAATCATAATTTCCCACCATCCAGACGTATCGCATTTCGTCATGCCAAGGAGGAAGCCTCCAGCGCTGGTACGGAACGCACCCGGACTCGGAAACGATCAAGCCATGTTCGTTCTCGACACCGCGCACAGAGGTTTGATCATATATGTGGTGTGAAAAGGACAAAATCGTGCAGGAGTTTACGGCTCCGAGTAGCGAGAAACTGAGGGCAAGGGGGATCAGCTTGGCAAATCGTTCATGCAAGCCCGTTAAAAGGGGCCAACCCAGGATATATGACCAGATGTCCTTGAACAGACACATGAGGATGAAAATCCCTCCGGATGGGATTTCCCTCCCCAAGCAGGTAAATATTATCAACTTGTTAGGCCAATTGTCAACAGAGCATTATTCCAGAACATTATTCCGGTCAAGTACGGCAATAAT
>CAINUH010000137.1 GCA_903853735.1 uncultured Desulfomonile sp.
GCTGGGATGAAGTCTTTTGCATTGAACTGACAAATGTTACCCGCAATTCCAAGGCGCGTTGGTATAACGGGACGTGGGAAGAAGCTTCAAGAAAAGCTTCCGATTCTTCCGAAGCAGTTCTGATACACAGAATCGGGAAGGATATTGAATAAGGAGCTTCAGCAATGGACACTAAGCAATTCGAAGACGCGGTCGCTCGATTGGACGAAATGCTTGAAGTATACGGCCGGATAGACACGCTTCCACCACTTTTGCAGGATGCCGTCAAGGAATCTCTTCTACAGCGGTTTGAATACACACAAGAAATGGCGTGGAAAACCGCCAAGCGGTATCTTACGGAAGTCGAAGGCTATGCCGGCGCTATGGGGCCGAGGACTGTCATAAGGGTGTGCGGCGAACTTCGCATCAAGGACCCAGAAAAATCGGTGGAGGACGCAGCATGAGTGTATCTTATCCTACCAAACTTCTACTGGCTTTTCGTTCGGGGGATCGGTGTGCATTTCCCGGGTGCGAACGTGCCCTTACTGTGGACAGCGAGAGCGGCTACGATCCCACTATAACTGGTCAAGCTGCACATATTGCTGGAGAAAAGGCAGACGCCGCTCGTTACGATCCATTAATGACGGACGAACAGCGGAATCATTGCAGTAACTTAATATACTTGTGTGGGGATCACCACACACAGATCGATAAGCAGAACAAGAATTTCTCAGTTTCCAGACTGATTGAGATAAAGTCAGACCATGAAACCAAGGTCCGGGAAGTTATGAACACAGCCTTTGCAGAGGTAGGTTTTTTCGAATTGGCCCAGGCAACGAAATGGATTTCAAGAATGCAAGCAGGACAACCGTCTCGCGATTTCTTTATTGTCCCACCCGATGAAAAAATCCGTAAAAACCAGTTGTCGCTAGCTTCGCAGTTCACTATTACAATGGGATTGGTAGTCGTTCGAGAAGTACACTCATTTATGGAGCATGAGTCGGTTCTAGATGCCGACTTCCCAGAGCGCCTTAAGGCTGGCTTCCTTGAAGAGTACTACCGTCTACGTAAGGATGGGCACAAAGGTGATGTGTTGTTTGACTTGATGTGCCAGTTTGCGCAGCAGGGGATGAGAGAACAGTCAGAACGATCCGCTGGCCTTGCCGTATTAATATATTTATTTGAACGCTGCGAGGTATTCGAGAAATGATTTTGCCCACCAAACACATCTCGGTGCAGTACTCCCTACTGGGTGCCGGAGCGGCTGTTCTGAGGCGGCTTGACTCACCCGAAACTGTAACTGGTTTGTGGGAGCGGGTCCGGACTGAGCCGGAGATCGACGTTTATTGGCGGTTCGTTCTTTCGCTTGATCTTCTTTTTGCCATCGGTGTTCTGGACTTCAAAGATGGCCTGATTGCGAGGTTACAACGATGATAAAAAGAGTCCTCGCCAACAATGCCTCGTTTAAAGCCGTCGAGTTCCAGCCGGGGTTCAACGTTGTTTGGGCTGACCGCACGAAGGAATCCACGAAGAAGGATTCTCGCAACGGACTCGGCAAGTCAACTTTGATTGAGATTATCCATTTCTGTCTCGGAGCGAAGGCAACTCGCGGCAAGGGGCTTTTGGCGGCTCCCCTGAAAGGTTGGGAGTTTTCTCTCGTACTGCAAATGGGTGATGATGAGGTCACCATCACCCGAGCCGTGGATTGTCCTAATGCTGTCACCATTCACGGCGATGCCTCCTCGTGGCCCCTCCAAGACGTGGTCCAACTGGGACCCCTAACTTACAACATTAAAGAATGTAACCATTTGTTGGGCCATCTCTTCTTTGACCTCAGCCTCACGAATAGTGATAGGAATTACCGACCCACTTTTCGGGGGCTTATTTCTTATTGCATCCGACGTGGAAAGGATGCCTTTTCCACGCCCTTTGAACACTTCCGAAAACAAAAGGAATGGGACAAACAAGTCCACAATGCTTTCCTCCTTGGATTAGCCTGGGAGGATGCTGCTGATCTTCAGGTGCTTAAGGACCGCAAGAAGGGATTAGAAGAATTCAAGAAGGCCGCCAAATCGGGAGTTGTCCAAGGATTTATCGGGTCGTTGGGGGACTTGGAGGCTCAGAAGGTCAGATTGAAGACGCACTCGGAACAGGAGGCTGCCGAACTCCAGTCCTTCAAGGTCCACCCCCAGTACACTCACATGCAGGCCGAAGCCAACGTATTGACACAAGAGATTCATGATCTCGTCAATGCCGGCACGATGGACAATAGGTTGGTGGAACTTTACGAAAGAAGTTTCACAGAAGAACATCCTCCCTTGGAGGAATCGATTGATCGAGTTTACAATGAAGCGGGGGTCGCTCTGCCTGGACTGACCCTCCGCCGACTTGAGGAAGTGCGGGAGTTTCACGAGACCATTGTCAAGAATCGCCGCATTTTTCTTACCACTGAGATTGAGCGACTGCGGCGCGAGATTGCCGAACGCGCCCTGATCATTCGAGACAAAACAGGGAAGCGTGCATCTATTATGGGGATCTTGCAGACCCATGGAGCCCTTGAAGAATACACGCTCCTGCAAACTCGCCACATGGATACAGTCAACAACTTGAATTCGATATCCACCATGATTGAAAATCTGAAAACGTTTGAGAGCGGCCTCAGTGACGTCAAGATCGCCCAAGAGGAACTTCAGAAAAAGGCACGGAGAGACTACGACGAGCGATCTGAAATCCGAGAACGTGCCATAGAACTTTTCAATGATTACTCAGAACGACTCTACAATGCGCCAGGAAAGCTCGTTATTGATGTGGGACCCAGAGGGTTCCGGTTTGACGTGGAGATCGAACGGTCAGGAAGTTCGGGCATAAGCAATATGAAAGTGTTTTGTTATGATCTTATGCTCGCTCGCTTGTGGGCGGACCGAAAACCTTCTCCCAAAGTGTGTGTCCATGACAGTGTCATCTTTGACGGTGTGGATGAACGTCAGCGAGCACTGGCTATGGAAATAGCTGCCGCGGAGGCACAACAGTATCATTTTCAGTACATTTGCACTCTGAACAGCGATAATATTCCATGGAATGAGTTTTCGGGCGGTTTTGATCTGAAAAAGTACATCAGGTTGACCCTAACTGATGAAAGCCCGGAAGGATGTCTGCTGGGGATACGCTTCTAAAGAGAGAAGCCATGAACGAAGCACGCTTGCCACAACGGTAACAAATCCTATTCCGCAGCCCGTTGACCGCTTTGCAACTCCCGCACTCCACAGAGACACCCATCGTTGAAACCCTCACGACCCATAAATATGTATATCAGATCATCACCCGATACTCGACCGTTCCGCCGCAACTCCTGCAACGCTCCAACATCCACACAAACACGATCATCCTCCACAATGATCAAAACATCATCCGACACGGACAATATTTCCCGAAACCGCTCAACGACGCCATCCGCAATCTTACTAACCTCATTCGCCTCACCAACAAATATCGATGCAAAATAACCAACAGGCACTCCCAACACA
>CAINUH010000138.1 GCA_903853735.1 uncultured Desulfomonile sp.
CGGAGAAACTGGCGGATAATCTCCATGAGGTGTGCGGCGAGACCGGAACGGCCCACCCACTGGTAATGTTCATACACACCTTAGAGAAATCCAGCCCTGGTGATCGGATTCTCCTTGCGGGCTTTGGACAGGGATGTGATGCTCTCTATTTTCAGGTGACTGAAAAGATCAAAGATCTACCGGCTCGTTCCGGGATCACCGGTTCTTTAGAAAACAAACAGATTATAGACAACTACCCAAAATTTCTGAAATTCAGGGACCTGATCCAAACAGAAATGGGGATCCGAGCAGAATTCCCCACCCAGACGGCGATGACGGTACTCTGGAGGAAGCGCAAAATGCTCCTGGGCATGGTGGGCGGAAAATGCACTAAATGCGGCACGGCCCAGTTTCCACGCATGGATATTTGTGTGAATCCTGGCTGCTTGGGAATTCAGACCCAGGAGGATTACGAGTTCTCCGATGTGCCGGCGGTGGTCAAGAGCTTCACCGGCGATCTCCTGGCAGTCTCTCTGGACCCTCCGGCGATTTACGGAATGGTTCAGTTCGAAGGCGGAGGGCGGTTCATGGCCGACTTTACCGATTGCGAACTGGCTGATGTTCGAGTGGGGCAGCGAGCGGTTTTGGCTTTCCGCAAGCGTTACACGGACAGACAGAGGGGCTTTACCGGTTACTTCTGGAAAGCAGTTCCTGTTCGAGGGAGTGTAGAGGACGAGGCGGTCCGGGAGCCCTCAATCGATTTCTCCGGACAAGTGGCTGTAGTCACTGGAGCAGGCGGGGGTCTCGGAAGGGTTTATGCTATCGAGCTTGCCAAACGCGGGGCAAAAGTGGTGGTAAATGACCTCGGGGGAGCCAGGGATGGTTCCGGTGAGGCTTCTTCAACTGCAGCAGATCTCGTAGTAGATGAGATAAGGGCCTTAGGCGGCCAGGCGGTCGCAAGCTACGATTCAGTGTCTACTCCAGAGGGAGGAGAAGCGATAGTTAAGAAAGCGGTGGAATCTTTTGGGCGCATTGACGTCTTGATAAATAATGCCGGAATTCTGCGAGACAAGACCTTGGTCAAGATGGAGCCGAATGAATGGAAGGCGGTCACGTCCGTTCATCTTCTGGGGGCATACAATGTCTCACGTCCAGCCTTTCTCAAGATGCGGGAAAACGGTTACGGTAGGATCATCTTCACTACTTCTGCTGCCGGCCTTTATGGCAATTTCGGACAAACCAACTACTCGGCCGCCAAAATGGGCCTGGTTGGATTCATGAACACAGTAAAGCTGGAAGGCGAAAAGCACAATATCAAGGTAAACGCGGTTGCTCCAATTGCAGCAACCCGGCTGACTGAAGACGTATTACCTCCAGATCCGGCTGATAAGCTGAAGCCGGAATACGTTGCCCCACTCGTGCTCTATCTGTGTTCACGCAGTTGCGACCATAATGGCATGATCTTTAATGCCGGTGCAGGCTGTTTCAATCGTGTGGCCCTGATGACCGGTAAAGGGGCCGTAGTGGGTGATGGCAGGACATTCCCCACTCCGGAGGAGCTAGACGAGAAATGGGAAAAGATCAGCGATTTGTCGGAAGGCAAAGAATATTACAGTGCCACACTGGCCCTCGGCTCAATGCTCGAAGTTTTGAATCCTAAAGGGGATATAGTATCGACTGATTCCGCATCGACAGTTAAAGATATATTCGACCATATCTCTGAAGCGTTTCAGGCAGACAAATCATCAGGAGTCGACATCGTTTTCCAGTTCAATATTACAGGATCGCACGGGGGTGACTGGTTTATGATGGTCAAGGACAGATTGTGTGAGGCCCATGAGGGCGTACACGCTAAACCGACCACCACAATTATTATGGCCGATGATGATTTTGTAAACCTTATCAAGGGAAAATTGAAAGCAATTCAAGCGTATACGTCCGGCAAACTTAAAATCAAAGGCGATCTGATGAAATCCCAGCTTATTGAAAAACTATTTAAATTCTAAAAGGGTGACTAGCATGGCAACTGGAATTAGAGATAAAGTAGCAATAATAGGAATGGGTTGCACACGATTCGGCGAAAGGTGGGATGTGGGCGCCGAGGAACTTATGGTAGAAGCTTTCTGCGAGTGTTTAGGAGATGCCGGTGTGGACAGACACGATATCCAGGCGGCTTGGCTGGGAACCTGTGTTGAAGAAGTCAATGTCGGCAAGAGTGGACTGCCCCTGTCTACAACATTACGTCTGCCGTTCATTCCTGTAACGAGGGTAGAGAATTTCTGCGCTAGTGGCACAGAATCGTTCAGGGGTGCCGTTTACGCGGTAGCTTCGGGCGCTTACGACATCTGTTTGGCTATGGGAGTTGAAAAGTTGAAAGATACCGGCTATGGCGGCTTACCCAACCCCGGGTCTAACTGGGGGTCGCTGAGCTGGCTGTGGTGGCCGAACATCACGGCCCCTGGTGCATTTGCCTTGCTGGCTTCTGCGTACGCCGCAAAATACAAAATCCCGGATCAAGAACTGAAGCGCGCACTCGCACATGTGTCGGCAAAAAGTCATGCCAATGGGGTGCTGAATCCGAAAGCTCACCTGAGGAAGGCTGTTACGGAGGACCAGGTCATTGCAGCGCCTATAGTGGCCCATCCTCTTGGGCTGTTTGACTGCTGCGGGGTCAGTGATGGGGCAGCCTGCGCAATTGTTACCACTGTGGAAAAGGCGAAACAGATGGGTAAAAAAGATTTCATCACAGTGAAGGCTCTGCAACTAGCATTGAGCAGTGGCGAGGAAATGGCCTTCAACGGCTGGGATGGTGATCATTTTATGACCACCGACCAGTGCAGCGTCAGGGCCTACAAAGAGGCGGGAATCACTAATCCGCGAAAAGAAATCAGCATGATGGAGGTCCATGACTGTTTTTCTATCACTGAATTGGTTACGTACGAGGATCTACACATTTCCGATAGGGGGCAGGCAGTACGTGACGCCCTCGATGGGTTTTACGACCGAGAAGGCGGCGGAGTGCCCTGCCAGGTTGACGGTGGCTTGAAGTGCTTTGGTCATCCGATAGGCGCTTCCGGCCTGAGAATGCTCTACGAGATGTACCTGCAACTCCATGGGAGGGCAGGAGAGAGACAGATCGAAAATCCCGTCTACGGCCTTACTCATAACTTGGGGGGTGTGCCGTTCATGAACGTGTGCAGTATTGCAATAATCGGAAAGTATTGAGGAAATGATCGAGGTCAAGTTCATCATGAATTCGGCCGTAGAAGAGATCTTATCCTTCAAGACATGTTGCGGGCTTATGAGGGTGTTTGATCAAAACCTGGAGATTCACCTGCGCAACAAGGGCTCTGGTCCAATAATGATTCCCAGCTATTTTGACCTGTTAGGACAACACGGTGCCATGAGAGTCGAGACTTTAACTCCCCCAGGTGTCCATCAAATAATGCCGGGGGAAATCTTGGCACTCTATTGTGCCATGGACGAGACGGTCTGGGGAAAATCCACCGAGGCGGTTTTCTATGATTGCGCGGGCAACGCATATCCTGTTGGTATAGTTGATTAATGCTGTGGGGGTAGCGAATGGAAATCATAAAATACTCTGAGGAACACAAAATTTTCAGGCAATCCGTCCGGAAGTTTTTTGAGAAAGAAGTCATCCCTTATGTCGAAGAATGGGAAGAAGCAGGTATCGTTCCCAAGAGTGTCTGGAAAAAAATGGGGGATCAGGGTTTTCTCTGCATGGATGTACCTGAAGAATATGGTGGCGTGGGGGCTGATTTCCTGTATTCAGTAATCTTGTCCGAGGAACTGGTCCGCACAGGTCATGCGGGATTAGCCGCTCCGCTGCACAGTGACGTAGTAGTCCCTTACATTACGTCATTTGCCTCGGAAGAGTTGAAACATAGGTATCTTCCAGGGTGTGTTGCAGGAGACATAATCACGGCAGTCGGCATGACCGAACCAAACACTGGTAGTGACCTGGCAGCTATAAGGACCACAGCGAGGGAAGACGGGGATCATGTTATTATTAACGGCCAAAAGACTTTCATCAGTAATGGTATCATTTGTGATCTTATAGTGCTCGCGGCCAGAGATCCCAACGAACCCAATCCGCACCAGGCTCTGAGCTTGTACCTGGTGGAAGCAGGAACACCCGGATTCGACAAGGGACGAAAGCTTAAAAAAATAGGCTGGCATAGCCAAGACACGGCGGAACTTTATTTCAATGATTGCCGGATTCCTAAGGCTAATCGATTGGGTGAAAAGGGCGCCGGTTTCATGATGCTCATGCAAAAATTGCAGCAGGAGCGCCTGATGGTATGTATATCCGCTGTGGCCGCAGCAGAGCGCATGTTGGAAATGACCATAAAATACTGCCAGGAGCGCACGGCTTTTGGGAGGCCTATTTCCAAATTCCAGAATACCCAATTCAGAATAGTTGAAATGGCGACTGAGAGTAAGCTGGGTCGGACCTTTTTAGACAAACTCGTTGTTGATCACACGGAAGGCAAGAATGTTGTGGTAGAGGTGGCCATGGGAAAATATTGGACGACCGAAATGGCCATGAGGGTCGCCGACGGATGCCTACAACTGCACGGTGGTTACGGATATTGCGAGGAATACCCCATTGCCAGAGCGTGGAGAGATATCCGGGTCATGCAGATTTTTGCCGGCACCAATGAAATAATGAAGGGTATTGCCGCAAAATTCATGGGGCTGTAATGAGTACTATAGAGATTAATGTCTTGTAAAATCAATCAGATATTCTACAACAGGGGGTGATATATCGAACACCATTGACAGACAGGCAAGGTTATTCCGTATGATATATGACGACAGACCATGGTTGAAGCACTACGATCCAGGAGTGCAGCCGGAAGTATCGGTTCCCGATGTTTCTTTGGTCGATCAATTTGATGATATAGTTTCAAGGTTTGCCCAGTCACCGGCGTTACATTTTTACGGTGTTACCTTGAGCTACCAAGAACTCCTCGGCCATGTGAACCGATTTGCCGACACTTTGACAAAAAACGGTTGCATGCCGGGCGACATTGTGGGCGTCAATCTACCCAACATTCCACAATATCTGATTGCTCAGATGGGGACTCTCAAGGCCGGCTGCGCAACATCCGGGATGTCTCCGCTCTTGACCGCACGTGAACTCGCATACCAGCTAAACGATTGTGAGGCCAAGGCGATTGTCACTTTGGACGCGATTTTTGAACATCGTCTCAAGGAGATTGCCAATGAACTATCGCATCTCAACGTCGTCATAGCGACCGGAATCCTGGATTTCCTGCCTTGGCCAAAACGCTTGTTAGGTCGCCTGATCAAAAAAGTCCCCCACGGGAAGGTAACGATTCTGCGAAACAAAACGGTCTTGCGGTTTATGGATATTCTTTCCACTCCGGCAAGTAGTGGACCGGAAATTAAAGTCAGCACGGATGATTATTGCCTGGTACAGTACACCGGTGGGACCACTGGACTGCCCAAGGGAACAATTCTAACTCATCGGAACATGGCGGCCAATCTCACCCAGATAGAACACTGGGTTAAACCGGAGTTTGGATCGGAAGTGCTGCTCTCCGGTTTCCCGCTGTTTCACTTGGCAGGACTGGCGCTATGTCTTGCTTCAGTTTTTGTGGGAGGGGCGCAGATCCTGATTCCCAATCCGCGTGATACCAAGCACATCGTCAAGGAAATCGCCAAATATAGGCCCACGATATTGGTGAATGTTCCTTCCCTATACATGATGCTGCTTGAAGAACCAGGCTTTCGAAGGCTCCACTTCACGAGGCTCAGTTTCTGCCTGTCAGGTGCGTCTGCGTTTCCTGTCGAATCCATAAGAGAGTTGGAAAGCGTGGTGGGCGATGGCCGAGTACTGGAGGTTTACGGGATGACCGAAGCCAGTCCTATAATAACAATGAATCCTCGGAGGGGGAGAAAGAAGATAGGCACAGTGGGACTGCCGATATCCAGCACACGGGTGAGACTGGTAGATCTGGAAACCGGTGAAAAACAAGTGCCGATCGGCGAAGAGGGTGAAATTATTGTCAATGGACCTCAAGTAATGCAGGGATACCTGAACAAGCCGGTTGAGACCGGGATTGCACTCAGGGAACATGATGGAGCCTTTTGGCTACATACCGGGGATGTTGGTCGCATGGATGAGGAAGGCTTTATGACCATTGTCGACCGAACAAAGGACATGATTAATGTTGGAGGCTTCAAGGTTTTCTCCAGGGAGGTGGAGGAGAAACTATACGAACATCCGGCAATAGAATTTTGCGCGATAATCGGGGTTCCCAATCCAAAGCATCCAGGGACCGAACTGGTGAAACTTGTTGTACAACTGGATCAGGCTTACAGAGACGTGGATCAGGAAGTTCTCAAGACAGATTTGATGGCGTTTTCAAAGGAAAATTTTTCTCCCTATAAGATTCCTCGGTTTATAGAGCTGGTCGAGAATCTACCACTGACTGCCGTAGGTAAAGTCGACAAGAAAACACTCAGGAAATAAATGGCTTAGAATTTTTGCCGCAATGAAGGTATCCCACAAAGATCGGCAGGTTACAATAACTGATGATAGAAGAGGAATACATAGGCAATGTGAAAAAATTCAGGTTGGCTCGCTCCGTGGCAGGCCGACCTTTGTATTTTACGTGCGCCTATTGGGTGGACGGACTTATGGTGGATACTGGTTGTGCTCACACTGTGTCCGAACTGGTCAACGCCGTCGGCGATCTTGCGATACACTCCATAGTGAATAGTCATAGTCACGAAGATCATGTTGGGGGGAATGCTGCTCTTAGCGCCAAGTTTGGGGCCGAAATAAGGGCCCATACAGCAGCTTTACCTATTCTCAGGGCTCCTAGAGACAAGCCTTTGCGTCTATATCAGCGCGTAATGTGGGGCTATCCCGAACCATGTGCCGGCTTGCCATTGGGAGACGTCGTTGAGACGGACAAGCACCGATTCCAGGTCATAAACACCCCCGGCCACTCTCGTGACCACATATCCCTCTACGAACCGGACGAGGGTTGGCTTTTCTGCGGGGACGCTTATGTGGGCGGTCGTGATCGTGCCCTGAGAAGAGACTACAACATCTGGGAGATTATATCCTCACTGAAGGAGATGGCAAAGTTAACGCCTTCAATACTGTTTCCCGGAAGCGGTAACGCTAGGCCGGATCCCGTGGGAGAAATGATCAGCAAAATCATCTATCTTGAAGAAATGGGAGAGAGAGTGCTGGATCTGCACGGGAAAGGATGGAGCAGGCACAAAATAAGCCGGAAGCTGTTCGGTCATGAAATGCCGATTGCTTATATTACTTTCGGACACTTTAGCGGAAGAAACTTGGTTCGATCGTACATCGATGATCGATCGGAGCCACGATCCTAGAGGAGTTCAAGAGCCGTAGCAAGCCATATCCTTTCCCACATCATATTTCCTAATGCTACCTTTAAAAAATGCGTTTTTGTGGGCGTGAGATGGATAAGCTGCCTTGAGGTGGTAACAAGGCTGATGCGAGGGGATGCTTTCTCAGTTGTTTTCCGGCATAGTTCCGATATCCTATGCCGTGAACCCTTTCTTCCCAGCAGGTCATTGAAGTAAATTCCTCTCGCTCCGTTTCGGGGTCGGCGGCCTCTTACCGCCTTGCGGTTTCCGGAGTTACTCCTGGCAGACTTGTCGTGACACTTTAGTGTTTCCTGGTATCTTTTTGTTTTCAAAAAGGTTTGCCCTAAGCTTAGTATGGCGCTCCTTGTTCTGAATGTCCTCCTAACAAACGCTGAGTGGTGAGGAATAAGCGGAAATAACGCTTAATTATGAGAGGAGAGGGGTGTTTGGTAGGCAACAATGGTCATTTATCGACAGTTTTGATGGGTTCGAACGCGTACATAAACCAGGAAAAGTGTTATCTCTAGAAATGTACTGGGATATTGCTGTAAATATAGCTCATTCTTGGACGTGAAAAGGCTTGATCAACGCGTGTAACGGCCGGGGGGCGTTTGAGGCTTTTATATCCTCTGGCATCGTAGCTCTAGGCTTCATATTGTCTCAGTATTTCAGGTCGTCTTTGGGTGATGAACTACGCCGCAGATAGTGCTTGCTGAAGTAGTTAGGGAGAACTATAGTCAAGAAGCGCTGAGAACGCGATTGCCTTGAAAGTCTGTTACCATCCCCAGCCTTCGGAACGACATCGTGAGGTGGATCAGCGTATGCTACGGATTCAGGCGAAGATCGAATGATTCGCGGGACGAAACAGCAGGGTGGGCTCGTTGCCGCATAGCTCCGGGGAAAGGAATGAAAAAAGAATGAAAATATTAGGTTGGTTGAAACCTCTGTTCTTGACGACAGCCGCAGCACTTCTCATGGGCGTTTTTTCAAACGGCATGGCAGCGGCGGACGAAAAATCATATCCGGAACCTCCCAAGGGAAAGACCGTCTATGACGCTCCTGATCCGCTGCCACCCGGCAAGCACGGCGATCTGATCTGGGCAACCGAGATCAAGACCGAAATTCCCGGTGCGCGTGCC
>CAINUH010000139.1 GCA_903853735.1 uncultured Desulfomonile sp.
TCTGACGATGGCGTGTATTTACCCAACCCCGAACCAACGGGAACGGTCGACTACATTTTTGTCTGCATGGAGCCGTCGCTTGGTCACTGGGCTAGGTCTGTGGAAGATGCGCGGACGAAAGTCGCCAAAGGCTTTAGAAATTTTCTTGCCGGCATCGAGCCGATGCTGTTGCACTTTTCTGCGCGACGGTTTCTTTGCGATACCGGCCAGCGGTATCACATTACCGACTTTTCGAAAGGGGCGATGCGCGGCAAAGACGCGAGCAAAGCCAGAACTGACCGCTACGACAAATGGTATGCACTTCTACAAGAGGAGATTGATCTGATTGCTGCGCCTGGGGCTAGCGTAATTGCAGTGGGAAAGGCTGTCTCTGAGCATCTGCACCGATATGGGTTCCATCGGAAGGTCATACCGGTGATCCACTATTCGCCGCTGGCAGGCCGGGCGAGAGCCGCTCGGCTTGAGGGGCACGAAGATCGGTTCCGCAAATTCGCAAGTTCGATTTTAAAACAGGATATTCTAGCCACCGCCCGGGAGGTGCTCGAAGAGTCGAAAGTGCCCCAAGCGATTTACGATGATGCCCATTCCATTGTGGAGAAAAGTCAGCTTTCGGAGTCCCGGCTCAAGCTCCTCTATTGCTACAAGTTGGACTTCGAGGCCATAAGAGCATGAATAAATATGAAGCGATGTTCGATGAAGAATCATTATCTAACAAGGCGTTGTAGCTGAAGGAGGAATAGGCGATGGTGGATTTTAAAAAAGCATACTTTATTAAACTTGGACGGAGTGGTTGCTATGAGAAGACTTGTATTGAAGACGGAGTATTACGGCTTGGATTTAATAATCCATATCATGATGAATGCCTGAGGGGAAATTATGAATCCATCCGTCAATGGTTTGAAGACCGGAATAAAACTAAAGGCGTTGTTACTGCGATAGTGAATCAGGTCAGAGCTTTTTATGAATCGGGTGAAAACAATCTGTGGATAACGTTCTATAAGCGCAAGCTTTGGTGGGCTTTTGCCGCCCCAGGGATCGAGCAACTTGGAGATGGAAGCCGTATAAGAAAGGTTGTCAATGGGTGGAAGTCCACAGACGTTAAGGGTGACGTCCTGTCGGTGGATAAGATCAGCGGTCGGCTTACGAAAGTGCAGATGTTCCAAGGAACTATCTGTGAGGTTAAAGAACATAAATATTTGTGGGGGAAGATCAACGCGATTGTCTCGCCTGACGTCGCTAGAGCCAAGAAAGGTTTATATGAATTAGTTGACTCGGCCTTGCCGCTAATCAAGAGTCTGACGTGGAAGGACTTTGAGCTTTTGGTGGACCTCCTCTTTGCGAATGCGGGTTGGAAAAGGCTTGGGGTAGTGGGAAAGACCGAAAAAGATATTGATCTTGATCTTATGATGCCCGTAAACGGGCGGCGTGCATTTGTCCAAATCAAATCCTCGTCCACGCAAACTGAGTTTGATGAGTGCCTATGCACGTTCACTGAAAATGACCTATATCACGAAATGTATTTTGTCGTACACACAGTGGAAACGGAGCTGCA
>CAINUH010000140.1 GCA_903853735.1 uncultured Desulfomonile sp.
AGGCAATATCGGCTGTGGTAGGAAGCCCATTAACCAGCTTAATACATCAGAAGGGGGACGGCACATGGGGCGATACGAAGACTGGAATCGTGGGATAGCCTTGTACTTCACATCTGGAGTGTCGAAAGGCTCCCCAATCTTTCTCAGCCTAGATTCTGAGGCCATAGAGGATGTGGCATCGGGGTTCCTTGATGAACATGTTAAAGGCGATGCAGAACGTGATTTCCTGAGGGCAGTGCGTCGTAAAGTTCTGACATCCAGCCAAGTAGTTAACATCAAGAATTTAGAAGCTAATATTGACGACATCCCTGGAGGGGTAGCCTTCCTCGGCCTTATGGTGTATGCGGCATACAAGATGCAGGAAGAAGAGGGAATAGACGAATCAAACTATTTTCTCCGTTTACAAGAAGTTCTCCTCCTATTTGGCAAGGGTAGGCCCGAAGGTATGCCGGCCGGAGAGGAGGAACCTCTATGGAAGTCTTGGAACAACTACCTAGTTGGCTCTGGATTCCACAAAACAGCCCACCGCGGTTCTGGACCACGAACCTATTTGCGGTATGTTATGTCGCAGGCCATCCTGCGTGAATCCGACAAGCATTACCTTCAAAACCGCTTCCGTGACGCCGATCTGCCTCTACAATTGGATTGTGACCAACTGGGTTTCTGGCTTTCCAACCAACATATCACGCGCAAACATCTTTCAGAAGGGTTGAACCACGTAGATACTGGAAGAGTTTGGGAGTTTTACAAAGCCGCCCATCTGGTTTACGAGAATGGCGATTGGAAAGGTGGTTCTCCTTCTCATTCACGAGTAGACCGCAGAAAGTTTCGTAACATTGAGTGTGGTCTCTACCGAACCGAAGACTTGCTTGGCGAATCGGAATATTACCTATTGCCAAAACAGCCACCCCGAATGCGCTCAACCAGTTTAACAGTAAAACCACTTCACGAAGAAAACTCTAAGGTTCTACAACCCCTTCGCTCAGGTTTTTTTGCCCCTCTGTGGGCTAGCGCTCCGTTTGTAGAAGAGGCCCTTGAGTTCGCACTGGTCGGCGACCCTGGTCTGCAAAAATTGCTTTTTCCGAAAAGAGATTTTTGGATTCTCCTTCGTGATCCTGAAAATCATTATGGAGCCTGGGCTACTTGGAAACCCTATTTTGAGTTGGGAGAACAATTACTTGTTTTGTGTAGGAAAGGACTCTTTGAAAAATACATGACTCGGTTCAAAGAAGAAGGTCTTCTGAACTGGGCTGATTTAAACGAGAGGGAAGGATGGGTAGAATATTACGGGTGCATGGTCATCTCTTATGACTGGAGCGGTCTCATTGTTACGCCAGAATGCCAACCTCTTGCAAACGCCCTTGCGCCTCGTAACCTGGCAAGTGTTGCCCTCATTGGAGGTCTCCGTGATCCCAACCAAAGCGCTTGGTTGGAGGGACATACCCCAACAGTGAAAGTTTACGGATTCGATCGAGAGTTTGAACTCGTTGTGACATCGTCTTTCGGTGAAGAAGTCTACCATGAGGAAGTCCGGTCGCAACAGGAAGTGAATTTCCCGGGGTGCCTCGGTCCCGGTACTTATCAGATTGAAGTTATGAATAATGGACAGCGAGTGGCTGTTCGAATGATTCGAGTCATTCCCTGGGCTAACATCCAGGAAAAACTAGAACCAGCGCAGATCACGAATAGCAGCCCCGCTTCTACTGGAGGGTTGTCTTTGAGAGGGCCGATGATAATTGATCAACACATGAAATCAGGGGGGACACATGCCTGATTGGAAGTATCTTATAGCACGACAGATTGGTCGAAATCAGCAACGCCAAATGACATGCATGCAAATCAAGCGGCAGGTTGAACAACTTGGAATGTCGACCCTATTCCCCCAAGTAAAATACGAACGTGGTTCTCAAAAAGAGTATTACTTAGGTCTAGCTCTAGATTTCAGAGGCGTTCCAGATGGAGGAGCTGAACGCTTAGGGAGAGAGATTCTTTTAAAGGCAGGGATTCGAGACGCCTCGAATCCTCATAGTTGCTTTGTTGTTCCGGCTGAACAGGCCCAGGCATTCTTAACAGGTTCCTTGGGCTGCGAAAGGTTTACAACGCCCATCTCGTATGAGACTGGTCAGAGATGGGAATTTCCGCCTGGATGCGGTCTAGCGTCAATTTCGGACATGGCCGATATTGCCTCTGATTCGCCCGATATCGTTGAATCGGAAAGCTACGCTCGTCTTCTGTATTGGTGTAGCGCTGTAGGATCTGGAAGGCTTGATCGCTTCAGAGAAGGCTGTCAAACGTTGGGCGAAGACAAGGGGTGGGGAGAAGCATGGTCCGTACTTCGCCGGCTAGTCCTCTTGGGCCATCTCGAGTTTGATGGTGGCGCTCAATTTAAGTGGAGCGTCATTCGGCCGACTACTATCACCCCAGTCGAAGATAGAGATCTAAAGGTCCTTGTTGGTCAGCGTAATCCTGCAATTTTGCAGTATCTTAGAAGTCGCTTCCAGTTACAGGAACAACATCAACCAAACGGCCCACCTATTATCTTTATTGAAAGTCCGGATGAAGAGATTTCTTACAGGCCTAACCTCCACTTCCAGGAAGCCGGATGCGTAGCTCATCAACTGAGTGAACAGCTACCTGCTCTTGAGGATTGGATAATGAGACTTCCCGCTTGGGAAGAGAAAGATTTCGGACGTTTCTCTATTGAACAATACGATTCGCAATTTGATGCCTTTCACAAGGTCTCCACCAGTGACTTGAATTTCCCTGTTGGGCTGTACCGCTTCACTTTAGAACACACCAGGGGACGGATGGTCACAGATGCGTTCTTCGATGATTTTGAGCAGCGTTGGATTTGCGGTGACTTCTATGGTCTTCGTTTCATAACCAGGGCTCGGTCGGGTTTGTGTCGCGCCGGATATTTCAATAATATTAACCAACTAGTCATTCC
>CAINUH010000141.1 GCA_903853735.1 uncultured Desulfomonile sp.
ATAAAGCAGTTTGAACCAATCGGCCGGAATTACGACTCGGACATGGATGATACCGCTATCATTATCTACACTGGGGGAACCACCGGGGTGTCAAAGGGAGTTCAGTTAACTCAAAAGAACTTGTCTTACAACTGCCAGCAAGCAAAGGCATGGATACCGACTTTTGTCGACGGCCGGGAAATCTGTCTTGGTTGTCTTCCTTTCTTCCATGCTTACGGGATGACTGCCGCGATGAACATGTCCATCTTCTATGGGTGGACGGACGTACTGATACCCAAACCTGAGGCCAAGGCCATCTTGGAAGCCGTCCACAAGTTTAAGGTTACGTTTATTCCAGGAGTGCCTACTCTTTTCAATGCCATGATAAATTTTCCGGAGATCAAGAAGTTTGACCTGAACTCAATAAAAGCGTGTTTGTCCGGAGCGGCTCCCCTGGCTCTGGAAACGATTCTCGGGTTCAAGGATCTTACCGGGATCATGCTCCTGGAGGCTTACGGGTTAACCGAGACCAGCCCATGTACGCACATTATACCTGTGGGCGGCAAAGAGAAACCAGGATGTATAGGTCTGCCCGTTCCAGACACCGATGTCAAACTGGTGAATGTTGACGATTACTCTCGGGAGATTACCGTGTTCGGCGAGTCAGGCGAGCTTTGCATCAAAGGTCCTCAGGTAATGAAGGGATATATGAACCGGCCGGAGGAGACTGAGGCAGCGATAAGAGATGGATGGTTTCTCACAGGTGACGTCGCCACTGTTGATGACGAGGGTTTTTTCAAGATTGTAGACCGGAAAAAGGACATGATCATTTCGGGTGGTTTCAACGTTTACCCGAGGGAGGTTGATGAGGTCCTTTACTCCCACCCAAAAATCAACGAAGCGTGTGCCATTGGAGTGTCGGACGAATATTCGGGAGAGCGGGTGAAAGCATTCGTGGTTCTGAGGGACGGACAAGACGCAACAGCGGAAGATATCATTGATTTCTGCAAAGAACATCTGGTGAAGTACAAAGTGCCCAAGTACGTGGAATTTGTAAATGAACTCCCCAAGAGTGCTGTCGGCAAGATTCTGCGCAGGGAACTCAGGAACATGGATCTGGCCAAACAGCAGAAAAGGGAAGACTGAAAATAGTACGGAATGATTTCTGGTTCAATTCTGCCAGTGGCTCAGAATGATTATTGCGATTGGTTGTGCCTTCTAGGAATGAGTAGTGGTGTCGAGTCTATGACGCGCGGAACTTCACAAGACGCCGTGGAGGAGGTCTACAATGGATAAAGGTTTTCAAGGCGATCCGTATCGTTGTGTATTCAGTTTGAAGCCCCTCATTGACTACTGGACTGAAACCACTGCTCGTTCCGATCCGTATGGGATGGGAATTTTGGACGCAATTCGGACGAGCCTCTCTAGGGCTCCGGAGCTTCTGGAACCGGTGGAGGATTTGTCCATTCTGGAAACTCACCAGGATCTGTTTCGAACGCTCATGAGCGCGGTCTTCCCTGCAGCGCTATGGGACATCGAACTCGTAGGAGCCCTGGTTCCCTTCACCCTTAGCCCTGTCTTCGTCTCTCCTCTGTTCCAGCGTCTGCTCCTCAATGACGATGGATCTTTCCGGGGCAAACTCCATGTGGAATGGGATAAGTTTGTCCGGGCAAGGCAGATCCGGTTTTTCCTTTTGATTCTGAGCAGGTGTTACGGCATTGACAAGGACTTGGACTACCCGCTGGTGAGGACCGTGGCAGATCCGGAGACAGGTCTGGACCGGCACTTCCGGTTTAGCCCGAACCTGCGTTTCGTGAAAGTCCACACTGTCGGTGCCCCGAGGCGCCTGACAGATAATGATCTTTCCACAATCATGCAGCACCTCAAAGAACCGGAAGTGCTACAGGAGTTTCTTCCCCCGGACAATTTTGAGTTCCACGGATTTACCTTAATCCATGCGGTGGACGTGACGCTGTCCGAAGTTATCTCTGCGCTGGAAATGGATCTGATTGACAAGAGTTCGATTGCGTCGCAAGACGGATTCTCAAGGCTACAGGACAGGCTTAGGACCCTTCTGCGTCGTCCCGACCTGATGGTAGGGCTGGCAGCCATCAAGAATGACGAAGTCCTCCTGCTTAACAACGGCTGCGAAATGACTCACTGCTGCATCTTTTCAGACTCGCGGCACAAGCCCATCAGCGAGTTCAAGGGATCAGTATTTGACAAGGCCGTACAGGGCGATGGAATCTTGGCGGTCCGAGATCTGGCGGAGAATCCGGCACCCGGGAGGATGGATAAGGAAATCCTTCAGTTTGGTATCAGGTCAATCATGGTTGCTCCACTTCGGTTCCAGGGAAAACTCATTGGAACACTAGACCTTGGTTCTCCGCGCCCTGGTGACTTTGGTCCTGGTGAGGAACTGGTTCTGGGCCAAATCCTCCCGTTATTCTCAATGGCTCTTAAGAGATCCCTCGATGAGCTTGAAAACAACGTGGAAGCAGTTATCAAGGAAAAGTGCACGGCTGTGCATCCGTCAGTAGAGTGGCGTTTCCGAAAGGCTGCCTTTCGTCACCTGGAGCACTCCGGTAACGGGGAATCATCGGAACTGGAGCCCATAGTCTTCAGGGATGTCTTCCCCTTGTACGGTGCATCAGATGTCCGGGGATCATCTGAGGCTCGAAACAGTGCCATCCAGTCGGACCTTATTGAGCATCTCGACCTGGCCCTTCAAGTAATCCATTTTGCGGAAGAAGCCAGATCTCTCCCCATTCTCAGTGAGGTATCCTATCGAACTGAACGACACCTTGAGATGATTCGCAATGGGCTTGGTACAGGACAACAGACGTCGATTCTGAAGTTCCTTCGCAACGAGGTGGAACCTCTGTTTCCCCTGCTCCGGGATTTCGGGCCTCAAGTAACAGATCGCATCGAGGTTTATCAAAAGGCCATGGATGACACCCTGGGAATGGTTTATCGCGAGCGGAGAGATTTTGAGCGAAGTATTTCTTTTTTCAATCAACGGATTTCTACCTACCTGGACAGGGAAGAATCTGGGGCACAGGAGGTGTTTCCCCACTATTTCAACAAGCATCAGACTGACGGTGTGGATTACATAATCTATGTCGGGGCATCCATGGTAGAAAACGGTACCTTCGACACGCTCTATGTGAAGAACCTTCGTCTCTGGCAGCTCATGATTGCCTGTGGCATTGCCTGGCACGCGGAGGACGTCCGGAAGTCAGTGAAGGTTCCCCTGGAGGCCACCCATCTTATACTGGTCAATCACAGCCCGGTGTCCATAAGATTCCGGTTTGATGAAAAACGCTTCGATGTGGATGGAGCCTATGACGTGGGCCACGAGATTATCCGGTCTCGAATTGACAAGGCCACAGTAAAAGGCAGAAACGAACGTCTGACTCAGCCCGGGAAAATAGCCATTGTCTATTCACGACCTAACGAGTATCAGGAGATGACGCATCACATCAATTATCTTCAGAGCCAGGGCTTCCTCGATGACGACCTTGAATCCTTGGAACTCGATGATCTCCCCGGTGTGCAAGGCTTGAGAGCCCTGCGAGTAGGCATAAACCTTCGCTCCACGGAGTTGGCGGAAAGAGCTGCGAGGATGATCGCGTAGAAACAGTTGCGCGAACTCGAAAAAAGGTTGGAGAGGATGCTGACGCACAGTTCCTGGGAGAATTCTATAGCTGTGGTGTCACCGTCATGAGCTATTGTTACGGCTTCGCAAAAGGCATGAAAATAATTGACGATCGGAATCCCTTCAGTCACATTTTGTCCGGCCTAATGACAGGGGCGACTTAACAATGCTGTTCTTATCGATGAAAAGGGTAAGATTATCGAGGCTTGGTACAAAGTGAGCCCTGCGGACACCGTCCCGAACGTTAAGAAG
>CAINUH010000142.1 GCA_903853735.1 uncultured Desulfomonile sp.
CCTGCTGTTGACCTCACCAAGATGCCGACTGAGGCGAATGTCTTACCACCCACAGACGGCTCTGCTGGCGCACCTACAGACCTTACCATGCCACCTACGGCTCCAGAAGAGACGCTACCGCCATCTGTGAAGCAACAAACTCCAGAAGATATTGTAAAACAATCAGTTGAAGAATCAATCAAGAAAACAGATGAACTGGCTAGGCAGGCGCAAGAAGTGGCACCAACAATACCAGTTGAGGAACCTATTGTTAGTGAGCCGTCCGCTCCTGTTGTTCCAGACACGGAAAAACGGGTCAAGGAAATCGATAAATCTATTGCCAATCTCCAGAAGAAATTCGATAAGAAGCTGAAGGAAGGTTATGCTTCCGGAAAAGAGAAAGCGGATATCGAGACTGGTGCAACTATGCGAGGTATCAACGCCAGGATTGCAAAGCTACGAAAAGAGAAATCGGAATTAACTGGTGAGCCGTCCGCTCCTGAAAAAACAACGATAGAACCCTTCACAAAGGTCAATGGGAAGGTCGTTGAAAAGCCAACTTTCCAAGGTAAGAGTCAGCGACAGACCATAAAGACTGGCGAAGCCCAAACTGTGTTTGTAGGAGAAGACGGGAATGATAAAGCTCGATTACATTATACTGTTGAAGATGGTGGAATAAGCATTCGTAAAATAGAAACCGATAAATCAGAACAGGGAAAGGGCATTGCATCCGAACTGATACGCCAGACTCTTGAAAAAACAGGTGGAGTCGTGAAGGGATGGACGGCTCTTGAAGAACCAGGACGCAAGCTTATCAACTCACTTATTCGTAATCATCCAGAACTGCTTGATAAATCCATTGTGGAAAAAGGTGAGATACCTGAGCCATCTGCCCTTGGTGCCTCTCAAGTTGAAGTCAAGCCAGATGAGAAACCATCGGAAGTCAAACCGGAAGAGGTAACACCAAAGACCGAAGTTGGTACTGATATCGGTGCTCGCCAACAGGATACTCCTGAAGAAGTGGTTGACAAGGCCGTAGAGTCTTCGCCTAGGACTACACCGAAGGCAATGAAAGAGCAGAAGAAGTTCCTCATTGAGAATATTGACGATGCTATCAAGGAAGCTCCTGATGCTACCGAAGAAGTCGGCAAGGCAATAAGTGAAATAAGATATCTTCAGAATAAAATAACACAAGCCTTCCATGCCGCTAAGGGAGAAAAGGGGAAAGGGCATACAGATGCGGCAGAGAAGTTTGACAAAGAGCAATCGGAATTAGAAAAACAGATTAAGGAGGTTCAGAAATCTATCCCGTCTGTTACTATCGATGTCCCGAATGACGGAAAATTCACCGTCTATAACAATAAAGAAACGCTCAAACGGTTCAAGGAAATTGTGAGCAAGACCTTCCCGACAGCACCAGCCAAGGAGACTGACATTCCCAAACTCCCCAGCGGTAAGCCGTCAGGATACCAGTCACCCGGCAAACTGGAAGAGGGGTTAGCGTTCACCATAGACGGTAAGAAAGCGTTTACCGATGGTCATATTCTTCTTTTCGGAGAATCTAATGCAGTTCCGGAAACTCCCGCAGAACGGTGGGGTGCAGACAAGCAATCAATCAAAGAGAGCAGGGATAAGGTTGAGGAGGGTAGTAAAAGGGTTCTCGAACGGAACCGCAAGGAAGCCGAATCCGATGTAAATAAACAGGTATTTGTTGCCAAGTATGTAAAAGATGCCGAGGGATATGGTGTTTCAGATGCTCCAGTAGAAGGCGAAAGTGCATATACCGTACTCTACGCGGACGATGTAGCAGTACCCGCCGTCATAAACACAGATTTATACTATCATATTATCAAGCAATATCCCGATGCTACATTTAAAATCGGAAAGAAGATTTCTCACGAGAGGGACAATATCGTTTCAGTAGGGATTTACGATAAGGGTAAACAGGTTGGCGTGGTTATGCCAATGAGAAGCGATGATGTTGTAAAAATAGCAAACGACTATCTGAACGAAGGAAAACAACCAACAGAAAAAGAGATAGAGCCTCCAAAACAGGAACCGATGCCTGAAGTAGTTGAGTCGTCTGCTCCTGCAAAAGAAGAACCAAAACCAGCCGAGAAGAAGGAAGAGCCTAATCAAGAATTTCTAAAACAGATAGCAGAGAACGCGGGAATCCAGCGTGGTGCTCCAGAAAAAGCTATGGTAGATGCACAGATGACGATGGGCGGTGGAGTGTTAAGTTTTGCCATCGAACATACCGGAGACATCTATCATAGAATGGCAGAGTATTATGATGAGCCGTTGGGACGTAAAGGTGTAGGCGGGCTGGATAAGGTCAAGAAAGTTTTAAGAACTCTTGAAAACGAGTATGGATTTGAGAAAGAGAATGAAGAGAACATGGAGTCGAATGCCCGCTCGCAAGGGATAACTCTCGAAGAGTATAAAGAGAAAGTAGACCAAGCTCTCTTTAAATACGCCGATGAACACAAAAAACTTCCGGCAATAAACTTGCCGATGAAGCTCGCTCGAAATGCGTCTATCGCATTAGGGAACCAAGATTTCAAGAGTGCAACTCGATTACTGCATACATTGAAAGACCTCATGGAGAAACCTGAAGAGTTCCACAAGTCTATGCAGACACCGATTGCGGAAGAGACGAAAGAGGTTCCACCTACTCTAAAAAAATTAACTACGAAAGCTCCTGCACCAAAAGAAGAGGCACCATCCAAGCCAATGACCCTTGATGAAGCAGAGGACTATGCCCGAAAAGCTGGTTATTTAGTAGGGGACGAACGGCTCAATCCAGATATGTTATCTGAAGTCCAAGAAGCCATTGAGAATGACAAGCTTGGCATGAAACCCGCAAATAGCGATATCATGGGTATAATCAATAACGCAAAGTTAAAACCAGAGGCTCCAGCCAAAGAGGAACAGACGGCTCAAGAACCAAAAGAACCTTATCAGATGACACGGGAAGAATGGATGAAGATGCCCAAAAATCCAAAGATAGGGAAAACAGTTACCCAAGAACAGCTTGCTACTCATATCCATGAAATATCAAAAGATTCTCCGTATATTGACCCCGATGCCAAAATAAAGAAGAGTCCGAAAGATTACGCTGACCATTGGATGCCAAGCGATACCTATACGCTTGCTGAAGTTCCTATTGATAAAATAGACTGGTTCGGTGTGGCAGGTCAAGAAACAAAATACCGAGAAGAGCCACCCAAGGCTACCGGACCAATCGTGGTCGATGCGAATAACCGTGAAGTGGGTCGCCATAAACGAATGTATGGAGTTGCACCAGAAACCATTGTCTTGGATGGTCAACACAGACTTCATCTTGCCCGTCAACGGGGAGATAAAACAATTCTGGCTTGGGTTGGAAACCATACAGCTAAACGATTTGGCATTGAACCTACTTTCCAGAATGCAGAGTATAAGGCTGGATTTGAGAAGAATCTTTTTGTTCCTAGACCGTTTGGACAAACCCATAAAGACGCTGTAATGAAGGCTGTCTCGGAAGGTAAGGTTGTTGACCCAGAAATCATGAAAGATTACCCTGACCTTGCGAAAAAACCGGAACCAGCAGAAACCAAGGAACAGACGGCTCAAGAAGGTAAAAAGCTCGAAGGTGTAACCAGTAAAGGTGGCGATATTGCCGTAGGGGACACACTACAGTTTGTCGAGTTCCCTCATGATAAATATACAGTTGTCGGTCAAGACCAAGTTACCGATACCGAGCGTGAGAACGGTGAGTTCTTCGTTAAGGTTGTGAAGGATGGAGAAACTAAGCCAGAGAATATGCTTGCTTCCGACCTCATGCCACTTCCTGAAGCCAAGAAAGAAACGGCTCAAAAAGCAGAACCCAAAAAATCTACGACTGTACGCACGATGCGGTCTCTTATCGATAGCGGTGTTACCGAACTGTCCGATGCCGATATCGACAATCTGTATGAATGGAAAAAAGGAGAGTTTACTGGCAAGAGCAAGGCTGATGTCAGGAAAGTATTTGCTAGCATGCTTGCAAAAGCAGAACCGAAGGAACCAACGCCCCAAATAAAAGAGGAACCGACAAAACCAGTAGAAACTCCTATTGAAGCTCCAAAGGTAGAACCTGTTCCCGCAGAACCGAAGCCAGCATCACCAAAAGAGGAAAAGCCAGACCTTCCTATCGGTTTCTCTGGTTTTGGTGATGAGCTTGAACCGTTTAGAAAAATAAAGGCTCTTAATACGCTTAAAAAATCTATTCGGATAGACAATAAAGTTACCACTCTCAAACAGGCAGTAGAGAATCTGGTTGCGAGCGGAGCAGAACTCACAACGCGCGAGGAAGATGTTCTGAAACCGTGGACTCGTACTCAGTTTAACAGGGCAGACAACAAGGAACAGGCAGAGCGTGAGCGTAAAGTGAAGGAAGCTGGGAAGAAGACCGTCTATCAAATCGGTGGATACGACCTCGGCAAAACCGCCTATGATTATGCACAACACCTGAAAGGTCTCAAGGAGCCTCAAGCCGAACCTAAACCAGCAGAAGAAACCAAGGAACCAACGGCTCAATCTAAACCGACTACTGCCGCATTTGATTCTCTACCGCAAGCCTCAAAGAATATGTTTAATGAGGCGTTCGAGTCTGGAAATTCCGAGAAAATGTTTCAGATTTTACATAAGGGTAACAAGATTCTACGAGCCGAATTTGAGAATCGAACTGGAATCAAGTTGCCAAAAACAGTTTGGGTACCCAAGGCAGAATTAGAAAAATGGTCGGCAACCGTTGAGAAGCCAACCGCAAAGCCTGTTGACATTACCAAGGCAAAAGAACGCATTGAGGAAATCGATGAGTCAATAAAAGGTCTTAATAAACAAGCTGAAGCTCTGAAGAAAAGGCAGAGGCGTTCAAAATACGGCTCAAAACTGAACAATGAAATGCACACGCAGTTATCAGAAAACTACGATAAGGTCAGAGTTTTGAGCCAAGAAGCAGAACCTCTCAGAAAAGAGATACGGAGCACCTATCTCCATGAAGTTGTTGAGCAGGGTGACGAACCGAACCGTATGGCCGCACAGGAAATTCTTGATAACCAAGGTGTGTCTAAAAAGACCTATGATGCCATCAGGAACATGGTAAAAGAGGAAATCAAGTCTTATGGCAAGATTGACGATGACGTTTCCAGTCAAACAGAAGACAGCGTAACGTCAATGATTACTACATCGCCAAAGTCTGACGATGCGAATTCTCTCAAAAAGCTTGTCTTGAACCAACTCATTAATCGTTCCGATGAAGCTCTATCTGACAGGATGAACTATTCAAACAACCACGACATGAGTAATGAATCAAGAGACGCATTAGAAAATAAATTCAA
>CAINUH010000143.1 GCA_903853735.1 uncultured Desulfomonile sp.
ATTCGGACGGGGCGCTGAAAAAGAACCGGGAACACAGAGCCTGCCGTTGCGTCCGCCGAATGCCGATGATACTGCCGGTTGTCCTTTTTGCAAGCCGCAGGTCATGTCAAAAACGCCGAGGATTCTTTCCGATATTTTTCCTGACGGGCGCTTATGTAATAATAGTTCAATTTTATTTCCGAATCTTTTTCCTTACGGCAGCTATTCGGCGGTGAGCCTTGTTGACAACCGGCATTTTGTAGAAATCGGCAGATCGTCCGTATCTTCGTATACCGACTGTTTTATCAACTGCCGGAATTATCTTCGCCACGTACTTGGGTATGATTCCGAAGCCGTTTACATGGCAATTACTCAGAATCATCTGCCTTCTGCCGGCGGCTCTTTGATTCATCCCCACCTTCAAATCAATGCGGACAGAATAGCTCCCAATCATCATCGGTTTTTACGGAAAAAAGCAGAGGAATATTTTCATCAGATCGGTTCTTATCTGTTTTCCGATTATCTGCTGCATGAAAAACAGGACGGCAGCCGTTATGTCGGAAAAACCGGTTCATGGGAATGGATAACCGCCTTTGCTCCCGAAGGTTTTCTTGAAATCTGGGGGATTTTGCCTAAGACCACCTCCCTGTATCAGATAACGGATTCGGGCTGGAGTCATCTTGCTCAGGGAGTTGTCAACGCTCAGAAATTTTACCGAAGCCTTTGCAGAAACGGGTACAATCTCGGTATGTTGTTTGTTGAGGACGGAAGTTTTTATCTTGAAATGCGGGTCGTGATTCTTGCCCGGTCGAATTATGCGCCCTGGGTACGGAATGACCACACCGGCTTCGAGGTCATGCTCGGAGACATGGCGACGTTCACATCGCCTGAAGATACTGCAAAAAATGCCAGAATATTCTGGACATAATCTCACACAATATGTCGCCTAATGGTTCCCGCCATCATGTGTCAAGCCATTACATAAACACTACATTACCTGTACGCTCCAAGACCTGACCTGGATTTTGCTTATTCATGCCTGGACACTAATGCGGCCACCCTGCGATACGGGGCAACGACCACATCCGTTTCTATCTAGGGCATAGGCCGACCCCATGACGGAGCCGTGGGATAACCACCACTGATCTTTGTCATTGGTTTGCGCATAGGCGGAGCACAGATCGGTGGAGGGCATTCCATACGAACGCCGATCACGTGGCAACTCCTTGGTGCAAACGAGTCCTGAGAGCACTTAACTATAGCCATCTCCGACGCATGGCCAGGGGTCGGACCGAACCCCTGATACAGCGCGCCACGGAAATTCTGAGCCGTAGCAACGAAGAAGGCGTTTGCTCCGCCGGAACCTAGAGTCACAGAAACAAACACTATTCCTAAAATCAAAAACCAGGATTTCTTGTTCATCTCCTACCTCACGCAATGTAGCAATTTCAAAACCAGGGCAGCCCCATGGTTTAACCAGACACCGGAAACTCATAAAAAGTTCTCGGCCGGCGTGTTACGAAAGGACGTCACTCCTTAAGAAGTCCCCAATAATGATCATGCAGCCGCCTCCTCCTTGAAAGAAGGCTGCCCGGTAGCCTCAAGCACACTTCTCCAGAGCTTTCCGTTCAGATCGACGTGCTTACGGGTCCTTACAATCTCCTTCACAGGTATGTAGACAAACTGATCGTTCACACTTCCCACTACCATATTAGTCTTGCCGGACATGCCCGCGTGGACGGCCTCCTGCGCAAGGAAACCGCAAAAGACCGAATCATCGGCAGTTGCTGGAACCGAACGAATCATGTAACTGGGATCGATATACTTAAGGTTTATCTCTATTCCTCTCGATCGGAAGTAGCCTGTGATCCTTTCCTTCAGGTACAGACCGACGTCTCCCAACCGTGGATTGCCTGATTCGTCAGTCCCGTCGGCTTGGCAATATTTTTGGCCGGCACCTTCGGCTACGACTATGACAGCGTGCTTCCGTTCGAGTATCCTCCTTTCGAGAATCTCCAGAAACCCGTGGGGACCCTCGATGTCGAAGTCAGATTCAGGGATGAGGACAAAATTGGCGTATCTCTTATCCAGAGCAGCACTGGCAGCAATAAATCCTGAATCTCGTCCCATAAGTTTAACCAGTCCTATTCCGTTGGGTGCACCATTTGCTTCGACATGCGCCGCACCTACGGCCTGCGTTGCCATGCTGACTGCCGTGTTGAATCCGAACGATCGAGAAAGCAAGTTGATGTCGTTGTCTATGGTCTTGGGAATCCCCACAATGGCAATCTTAGACCCGCGATTACGTAGCTCTTCCGTTATCTTTGCCGCAGCCCTGAATGTTCCATCTCCACCCACAGCGAAAAGAATTCCGACATTCATGCGTTCAAGAGCATCTACTATTTCTTCAATATTTTGGGGACCACGGGAAGATGACAGTATTGTGCCTCCCAATTCATTTATTTCCGACACTTTCTCAGGTGTCAGTTCCATAACAGGGTGCCCATACTTAGCAATAAATCCTTGAAGGCCGTATCGGATACCAAGAATATTCTTGACACCGTAAGTGTGATATAGAGTTAGAACCACAGACCGAATAACGTTGTTGAGTCCTGGGCACAAGCCACCGCATGTCACCACTGCACACTTGAGTTTGCTCGTGTCAAAGAAAATCTTGGCTCTCGGCCCGGCCTTCATGAACGATACGGGCCTTCTTTCTTCTCTCACCTCTTGTTCTATTGTCTCTGCCGAGATGTTGAACAGAATTCGTTCATGGTCGTCAACAGCGTCAGCCACACCGAGAGGGGAGTCTATTTTCGGTTCCCCAAGAGTTTCAATAGTGGTATCCATCAGTTAATGCTTCCAGTACGCAATTATTCTCAGGTGTCGAAACTTATGATGTACTCCCGATACATTATATGACTTTAAAGATGACTGACTTTACCTCAAATTCGAGAAAAAGTCTATGAAAAAAAGGTATTAGCTTGTGTCATACAAAACATTAAGGTATTCGAATTCATGTCTTATATTCCGAGTAAAAAAATGAAATATTATACATTAAACCTAAATAATATTATATCTCCATCCTTGACCTTGTAGTCCCTCCCTTCCAGCCTCAACTTGCCCACCTTGTGAGCCGCCGTCATGGAACCGGCTTCTGTGAAATCGTCAAAGGCCAACACCTCAGCCCTGATAAAGCCTCGTTCCATGTCGGAGTGAACTGTTCCAGCCGCTTTCAGAGCTGTCGCACCTTGTTTCAGTTGCCAGGCGCGAACTTCCGGTTCTCCTGCAGTAAAAAACACAATGAGGTTTAGTAACTGAAAAGATGTGCTGATTATGCGGTCTTTCGCGCCTTGTTCGAGGGACATTTCTCTCAGGAACTCGTAGGCATCTTCAGGACTTAACCTGGCGATCTCGGCCTCAGTGTCAGCGTAAAGCCACTCCAGAGCCATGTGATGCTGGTCGGCAACGTATGCCTTAATTTCCGCCAGGGCATGCAGCGCTTCGGACGGTGTCTTTCCCTCGCCTGCATTTATAAGAACAAGCTCCGGCTTCAAGGACAAGAAAGAGAAACCGGTAAGTTTTTCCGATACCGCCTCTCGTGGAAACATCCGCAGAGGCTTTCCTTGATCGAGAAGGTTGGCCGCATTGGTCAACAGATCGAATTCGTCCGCCAACTCTTTCTTGCCTCTTTGTAGTTCCTTCCGGACTCGCTCCAAACGTTTCTCAACGACGGCAAGGTCTGACAGAATCATCTCTTCTTCAAGAGATATAAACTCTTTGAGAGGTGCAGTAGGATTCAGCGAAGCCGATTCAAAAAACCTTACACAATGCACCAATGCGTCCACAGGGCGAATGTGCCCGAGGAACTTGTCACCAAGTGATCCTCCCTGTCGTCGCTGACCGGAAAATCCCTGGACATCCGTGTATTCAACATGCACCGGAGTGGTTTTTTTAGGCTTGTGATACGCGGTCAGAACATCTAATCGAGTGTCCTGCACCTTGATCACCCCCAAACCAGGTTCCTGGTGGCCCCTGTCGCCCACCTCGATTCCACCCGTAAGCGCCCTGAAAACGGTGCTCTTCCCACTTCCGGGCAAGCCTATAATTCCTAGCTTCAATTCAATAATCCTCTCGACAATGTTGGATAACCCTCTGGGTTGACGATCGCATATCAGCAAAACTGACTTTGCAATAAGTTGAAATGAAATGTGTAACTAATGTCAATCGGCGCTCAATCACGAGAATTAGCCGATACTTCTCGGGCTTGCCGCCATGTGTCCGAAGCGAAGTTCATACGAAGATACATGCGGGCAGGCTTCCTCGTTTGCAAGTAAGTCCGTATAAGTTATCGTTATAGTGGCATGAATCGCAATCGGCGCCACAATTCAGGTGTCCTCAATCACACGTTGACAGGGAATCTTGATGGGAAAGGGGATCGATGTCAATCACTGGAATTTTCCGAGTTGAATTGAGACGTAAGCGGAAGGGTTGTCAGTAGAAATCGGATGATCTGGAAGTGAATTCACGTCAAAATGGTTCAGCGACTGTTCACGAAACGAATATAGAGGTCCACATTATTGCCGTCAGCGGCAGCGCGCGTGGGAGGCAGGGAGTCCGACCCCGCGCCGACCGCCACGGCTCCGTGATTTATGAGTTCAGACGTCAAATGCCGATACGCTGAAGATGGAATTCGTATGCCTAACACTATTTCCCCGACGCGGTCACGGGCTATCTCACCAATAAGCTGACCATGAATATTGGGCAATATCCTCTTTACCGAGTCTATGGCCCTGTCCACGCTGCGGCTCTCAACAGTCAAATTGTCAGCCCCAATCACGTCGGCTACGGTGGGGGTTGGGAGAGATTGAGCCTTGATTTGGCCGGCCTCTCCAATACGCCTGGGTGCCGACATGGCATACTGAGGCATGGGGTCGGAACCGGGCGTTGGACCACTTTGGACACTCTTGCCAAAAACACCGGCAAGGCTGCTTTTGTCCGTAGGCCTCGACGTAGTACCACCGCCCACCGGCATGGTTGCCGCGCCTGAGGAATGACCCGACGAATCCGAAATAGATAGCATAGCCTCCGTAGTCGTCACCACGGGGTTCGGAATATTATTGTAAGCGAAGAATCCAAGCACTGCGACGAAGGCTAGAGTTGTGACGCCCACCGGGAGGGGCAAGTACGGAGAAAAGGTAAAAAGATTCCTGACGAATTGAAAAGATGAAGAGCGTTGGGGAGTTAAGTAAATCTTGGATCTGAGTTGGGCGACAAAATCGTCTGGAGGAGGAACTGTTTCCAGGTTGGATAGGGCCTGAATGGTAAACCCGTACCATTTCAAGTCCTCACGACAGAACGCACAACTATGTAAGTGCTCATTTACCAACCCCTCCGTGTCCGAATCCAACAGCCTCTCTTTTAAATCACCAAATAAATTACAGACACGTTCGCATTCCTTCATGACAACACCCTCTTCAATTTTTCTTTTACAACCATGCGCGCTCTGTGCAAGCGTGATTTTGTAGTTCCCTCCGGCAGATTAAGAACCTGAGCTATTTCTTCGTATGAAAACCCTTCTATGTCCCGCAGGATGACAATCTCTTTGTGGTCCGGATCAAGCTCGTTAATTGCGTCCTGGACGATCTTTTGTATCTGCTTGCCAGCGAGCATCGTCTCGGGGTTGGTTGAAAAATCCGGGACTTCCCGCTGCTGCGTCTCACGTTCGTCATCGCCTTCTGACTGGCTCTTGCTTGTAAAGTAGCCACGTCGTTTGAGATACTTGAACCTGTTTTTGCCTCGGTTCGTGGCAATCTGAAAAAGCCACGTCGAGAATTTGGCGTCACCTCTAAATTTGTTTAGATTCTGATATGCGGCAGTGAAAATCTCCTGGGAAAGATCGTTGGCCTCTTCTGGGTCCCCGACGTATCTATAGGCGAGGTTATAAATCTTCTTGTAGTATTTCTCGACAAGCGCATCAAAAGAATCTCTCCGGCCAAGCTGAGTACTCTCAACCAGTTGACCGTCTTCATCGTTCTCTACCCTGAGGGCACAGAACATGACCAGACTCACGATATTCAGACACAAAGAGTTCAGAATTGTTTCAAGGGAGGCCGCCACGAGATGATTTTTCTCCGAGGAAAATCTCATTGAAAATAAGAGAAATTTGAGTACAAAGTCAAGAATTATGGCGCTATTTATAGGAATTAAAGAGTAAACACGTGACTGTCGGAGCTTTTGATGAATATATGTTTGCTCAGGGAAGCCGAAATCGGTATCCTTTAATGAAACCTCGTCTCAGCTCTGGAAGCCGCATGGCAAGAGAGAACAATGAGGTAGAAGATTTTCCGCTCAGGAGGAGAGTCATGCAGTTGTCGAGGAGGGTAACGGAAACACACCCTTATCTATTTCACTTGATAGACGAAAAACGCAAGGCCGCCCAGAAAATGGGCATAGATGTCATTTCCTTGGCCATAGGCGACCCGGATCGGCCTACACCCGGCTTTGTCCTCGATCTTATGGACGAAGAAATGCATAATCCTCGCAACCATTTGTATCCAAGCTACAAAGGGGAACCGGATTTCTGTGTGGCTGTTTCGGAGTGGTTTAAAAAACGTTTTGACGTCCAATTGGATCCGGAAAAGGAAATAATGGCCGTAATAGGAGCGAAAGACGCCGTCTCTCATCTGCCTTTTGTGTTCCTGGATCCAGGAGATTCGGGCCTCGTGACCGACCCCGCGTACCCGGTTTACCAGGTAGCAATCGGATTCGCCGGCGCTGAAGTAATACGCGTCCCTCTCCGGGAGGAAACAGGATTCTTGCCGGACCTCGATGCAATACCTGTGGCCGCGGCGGAGCGCGCAAAGATAATGTTTGTCAACTACCCCAACAATCCTACTTCGGCCGTTGCGGATCCAGGTTTTTTCGAGAGGCTGGTAGCGTTTGCCATAAAGTATGACATAGTGGTTCTCTCGGATAACGCATATTCGGAAGTTTATTTCGAAGAAGAGGATCGGCCCGTAAGTATCATGGGAGTCAAAGGGGCAAAGGACATTGCGATCGAAATACACTCGTTTTCCAAGACCTTCAACATGACGGGCTGGAGAGTTGGTTTCGTCACCGGTGGAAAGCGACTTATCGAAGCCTTTCTCACCCTGAAGTCCAATTTTGATTCCGGCGTCTTTATGGCCGTTCAGCGAGCGGCGGCCTGGGCGTTAGGTCATCCGCAAGGGGAGGCTTTCAAGCGGGAGCGAACGGCTCTTTTCAAGGGGCGCAGGGACCGTATTGCAGCGGTCTTGGATGACCTGCGATTCAGGTTCCAACTTCCTCGAGCGAGCTACTATTTCTGGGTACGAATTCCCGATTCATTCCATTCTTCAGTCGAATTCTGCGCAGCCCTCTTGGAAAAGAAGGGGCTGGTTGTCACGCCGGGTGTGGGTTACGGGCCTGCTGGGGAAAGGTTCTTCAGGGTTTCAATGACTGCCCCTGACGATAGGATAGAGCAGGGTATGGAAAGACTCAAAGAATTCGTGAAGGAACAATTATGAGAGCGACATTAGTGTTGGCCGACGGAACCGTATTTAACGGCAGATCCATGGGTGCCCCTGGAGAAAAGATAGGCGAAGTGGTCTTTAATACTGCAATTACAGGCTACCAGGAGATTCTCACCGATCCGTCATACCGGGGACAGATAGTCACTATGACTTATCCTCATATTGGAAACACGGGCGTGAACTTTGAGGATAACGAGTCGGTGAAACCTTTTCTAGAGGGATTCATCGTCAAAGAGTATTGCCCGCATCCCAGCAACTGGCGAAGGAATAATGACTTGGAGGAGTTTCTAAAGAAATACGATGTAATCGGGATTCAGGAAATCGATACAAGAAAACTTACGCGCAACCTTCGAGAAACGGGCGCCAAGAAAGGCATAATTTCCACTGAGGATCATGATGTCGCCCGTCTCCGCCGAAAAGTCAGGGATTACCCTAATATCGAGGGGTTCGATCTGGTTAAGGATGTCACATGTTCAAATCCCTATGACTGGGATGAGGGGACATGGAGATGGAATGGTGCCCCTGCTCAAACCGAGTCGGCATTCAGAGTGGCTGCCTACGACTTCGGTATCAAACAGAACAGTCTTCGACTGCTTGTGGATTCCGGGGCCAAGGTAAGAGTCTTTCCCGCATTCACAACCAGCGAAGAGATTCTTGAGTTCAATCCCGATGGAATTTTCTTGTCGAACGGGCCGGGAGATCCTGAGGCAGTTCCGTATGCGATCGAGAGCATCAGAAACCTCATCGGGAAGAAACCTATCTTTGGAATTTGTCTGGGCCACCAGATCCTGGGGTTGGCCTTAGGAGGCAAGACTTATAAGCTGCATTTCGGCCATCACGGAGCCAACCATCCGGTGAGAAGGCTTGAGACAGGTCGGGTGGAAATCACTTCCCAGAATCACAACTTTGCTGTTGCGCCTGAAACTGTGACGGACGAGTGCGACATAACACACATAAACCTCAACGATCAGACGGTTGAAGGCATGATGCACAGGAAGTATCCGCTGCTCTCAGTACAATACCACCCAGAGGGATCGCCTGGACCTCATGATTCCCGTTATCTGTTTGAAAGATTCAAGGAGATGATTGAGGAACGGCCAGGTGATGTCAGTTCCCTCAGGTGAAGTATGCAAGTCCGGCAGTCAAACTGAGACACTATGATTCGACTGGGGGGAGCTTGCCTGAGGGTGGCAGAAAAATGTGGCATGGTCGAACGCGAACGGGTATGGGGTTTCTTCTTGGAAAAGATCAAAAGTTTCTGGACGCCCAGCGATATATTCTCTCCGCGGCAGTGAAGTGTTTAGGCGTGTTGAGCAAAACTACAAGGTGTTCTTTCTTCTGATCCCTGAAGAGCGCCACGATGCATTTTCCGGCTGCATCGGTATATCCGGTTTTGGCGCCTGCGATCGGCAAGCCCCTGTGAAGCAATTTGTCGTTTGATGCCAGCCTGTATTCTCTGGGTTTTGGGTTTCTGGTACGCATCGTGTAAGTCTTGGTGCTGGAAATCTTACTGATAAGAGGATAGGAAAAGGCGCGTCGGGCTATGAGGGCTACGTCTTCCGCCGATGCTGTGTTCGCCATTCTGGATGTAGGGTCAGAAGCGATCTTTCCCTCTCCCCCCACCTTCATGTCCAGTCCACTGGGAGTAAAGATGGTGGTGTTTGTGGCGCCGATCTGTCCTGCGCGGCTATTCATGGCCGCTATGAAGCCCTTCCTCCCTCCTTTGGGATAAGCTCTTGCCAATACTTCTGCACAATCGTTGCCCGATGCGACCAGCAGTCCGTACAAGAGATCCTTAACACTGATCATGTCTCCAGGCTTGATTCCAACAACGTGACGTTCAACCCCCTTGATGTCTTTTGGAACCTCGAGTACCTTTTCCAGGTCCATCTCATCTATGACGGTCATGGCCGTCAACAGCTTGGTGATGCTTGCTATCGGCAGTGGAAAGGAGGAATTCTCCGCCAATCTGACCTCATTGGATAAGCAATCCACACAGAGCATCGCCTTGGCCTTCACCCCAGGCCGTGAAAGCTTCTTCATATCATTGGGCGTCGCTGAAAATACGGCGCTTTTCAAAATCTTGGGAGTCACTGACAGGCCGTCTCTAGGGGGCGCACTACTATCTACCTGGCCCTTTGGCGGAAGTTCGACCGACGCCTTTCGTGAACTTGTCGAAACCGTCAAGGGCTTCAGGTCTCCAGTCCGCATTGTCAACGGCGACAGCGGAGGCGGCATCGACAGGGACCGGCGCTCCAAGGGTGTCCTGGATTTTGGAGATTTCTTGGCTTCAGCTTGAGGGTATGTGAATTTGGCCGCGACCGG
>CAINUH010000144.1 GCA_903853735.1 uncultured Desulfomonile sp.
AGTGCGGCGTCCTCTCCTGGAAACTCCACCACACGTCGGCCAGATGCCAGGGCAACGGTGGCAGTTTCTTCGGAGGTTGGACTTCGTTGGTGCTCGCGGCAGCCAGGCTGAACGCGCCCAGGAATAGAATCGCCAGACAGGGCTGTTTCATAGCAATTATTCAGGCAAGGGTGGGAGGGTCAGGCCGGCCGGGGCCTGGCCGATGGCCGGCCGGGTGAACTTGTCGCCAAACTTCGTGAAGCCGGTAACGAACCCGCCATGCGACAGGAAGAACTGGCCATTCTCCAGGCCCATGAACCGGTCCAAGCGATCCGCACGGCCGGTGGGGTCGTGGCTGAACGAAGCCGTGGTGAGCTCGATCCATTCGCCTTTGTCGGTGCGGATCCATTGATTGCCATAAAGGGCCTTGCGCTCCAAGTGCCCATTGCTGCCGCCAAAGTTCTCACTGAAACTGTAGAGCCCGTGCAAATAGCCTCCATCCTTGGGCGCTTTCCAGCTCGAAATGAGCATCCACTCCTTCTTGTGATCCATCGAAAGCGTTGTGGAAGTAATCGTAGAGCCAAGGCCAATCCTTCGGATCTCCCGAGTCAGCAGGCTGCATTACCCTCAGCGTGGAGGTATTGAGATAGGTGTTCCCATTGATCTCCACCGTCTCGTCTGGGACATAGATGATTGGAACCGCCGCTTCCACTCGTCGCTGTGTCTGCACGTGAACTAGGACGTCCTCCACAGCGGAAGTCTCCTTACCCTTGCGGTTCTTATCACTGACACCCAACTTTCGGAGGTGCATCTTGGCATCCTCCTTCTGAAGGTGAACCCACCTATCTGTGAAAGAGTTGGTCCAGTAGACTCGGCTATCGAAGTAGAACATTTCTGCCGCCTTGGCTGTCTGCTCCCTCTCATACTCGTCCACGAACTTACGTCCGAAGATCGCCCACCAAGGCATGAAGTTCGATGCGGCTCGATCTGAGTAACAGATCATACCGTTTTCTGCTACGGCACAGCCCACACGATTGATCCCGTCGTTGATCCAGAAGAGAGGGCCACGAGCACCTTCTTGGAAGGTTCCCTGCCATCGTCCTGGGAACTGCTTCTCCACCTCGGCTGCGATGACATCCATTGGGATAACCGGAGAGTCTTCAACCTTAATCTTGGCCTTTAGCCCTCCATTCATCAGGCATTGAGCCAGCACCGCCTTAGGGATTGGAGTGGCTACAGGAATCGTGTCCCAGCGAGATCCCAGCTCAAATGTCTGGCTATCTTTCCAGCTAGTCTCATCAAAACCGGGCAGAGCGTCGGAGATTTTGATCACCGAATCCAACTCCTTGAGGAATGCCTTGGCTACCTCTTCATTGGCCACGTTTACTGGCTTCTCGAAGGGCCAGATGAGTCGAACCTTACCCTGAGTGAAGGTGTGGACTACCCAGGAGGGCAGATGCCCTGTGTTCTGCGGGAGGCTCTGAACCTCTGTTGCAGCATGGGGAGAATCGTAGTCTGCAATGATTCCATGCAACCAACGAGAGGGGTTCCCCGTATTGATGCGATTGTAGGGATTAAGACCCTCCCACGGAGTGATGAAGTACCCGTTGGTGGTAGCGTCTGAGCACCATTTACGGAATGCCTCTTTGGTGGTGATCCCCATCGGACGGGGGTTCTTGATTGTACTTAGGGTCAGGTCATCCGTCTGGTTAACAGCCTGAGAGACGTGATTTGGGAGTGAGAATAATTTCATTTTAGGGGATTACTTTTTGTAAACTTTGGAGAGGGAGCCTTCTGCTGCGAGAGGCAGTCCGGGTGCCCATTCG
>CAINUH010000145.1 GCA_903853735.1 uncultured Desulfomonile sp.
AACTGTTTCAAACTATACCTTCGATCCGATTAAACCTTTTGACCTTTTATGGTCTACAGAAGCAGAAGAAGTGGAAGACTGTCGGGTGATCGGATACAAAACAACTGTTCCCTTACAAGAACTAAAGTCTCAAAAGTACGATGTCAAAGACCTTTACTTCGATGCCAAGGATTCTGATTACTGGAAGAAACAACTCGAACAGCAAGACGGAATTTCAGACTACAGAGCCAATAGACTGGTAGAAGATTCGGATATTGAGGTTTCAGTAATGTATGTAAGAGTCTTAAACGACCAAGGATACTATGAATACCACGTTGTCACGCTCGGATGTTATGGAGAAAACAATCCCAGGGTCATTAGGAACGAGGAAAACACTTTAGACAGGAAGTTTTCACCGATGGGTATCTTCAGACCGATAGACAGACTGGGTAAATTCTATGGATTCGGGCTGGTTGAACCGTCTAAAGGAGTGTTAGAAAGCGAAGAGGACACCTTAAACATCGCTGTAGAGGCTCTCTGGACTGATGTATCGCGTCCTATGGAGTACAATCCCTCCAATGTCCTTGCTCCTGATGGGGTTAAATACGGCTCAAGAGTTCTTATTCCTGTTAAACAGTTGGGTCAATCGGTTGCTGTTCTTCCCACACCTCTGCCGAATATGAACGGGATTCAGATGATTACCGACTATCTTCAGAAAGCCAAACAAAATATTTCAGGCATTACTGATTACCAAACAGGCAGCGAACAGTTGTCAGGACAAAAGACTCTAGGAGAGATTCAAATCAAAACTCAAGAGAGCAACGCAAGGATTTCAATGATAATGGACAACTTCGAGAAACAAGTTCTTGAGCCGATGGGAAAGATGGCTCTCTGGATGAACCAACAGTTCTTAGCAGAAAATCCAAAGATAATGTACCGGATAATCGGCAAGAAAGGTCAGGTAGTTGAGAAAGCGATTAAGTTCAAAGATGTTGAAGCGATTAAAGATGTGATTGTAGTTTCAGGTTCGACAATGCTTGCTTCTCAACAGTCAGAGATTCAGAAATGGTCATTGGTTCTCAATCAAGCCTACAACGAAGCCAAGATGCCTAACCCAGTACCGATTGACAGGGAGGCTATCTGGGAAAGACTGCTTGAAAACGGACTCCAGATCAAAGATGTTGAGACCTTCCTTCCGAGTGTCAAAGAAAGAGAACAACAAAACGCGCAAGGAAAAGCGGCTCAAATCGCTCACGCCAAGAAAGAAAATGCTTATCCTCTAACTGCAAGAGTAATGCCAACCGATAGTCCAGATGTTCACGTGCCACTGCATAAAGCCGAGATTCAAGCAAGAGAAGCCGAAGTCACAGCGATGGAACAATCAGGGCAAATGGACCAAAGAAAGGTCGAGGAACTGCAAGCGTTAATTCAACATTTGAATGACCACGTTGCACAGGCTGGGGGAGCCGTACCTCCTCACGCCGCTGGGCTTCAAGTTGGTCAAGGAATAAATGCTCAAGCAAATCCAGGAACTTCTGGACAGCCTCAACCAGGAGGAACTCCTCAACAAATTAGATGAAGCCAAGACACACGAAGAGATGTTATTCGCAGCTTCAAAGTTAGTCGTGTTTAGAAAAGAAATTTCGTTCTTAAAATTAAAGATTGATGAACTCTTTACAGAAAAATCTTGATATAGAACTGAAGAAGATGCGGATGAGAAAAGACTGCAAGATAAAAACCCGTTATTCCAAGGGTGATATGTCCGAAGAATACGAGTTTAATTTTGATAAGTATAATTCGCTTAAACCCCGAGGGACGGGAACCTCGTTAAACACATCTCGTTATTATGAGCGATTCAACATCGACAGTCGTTAAAGAAGGTGAAGTCGAAACACCTGCTGACTCGACACCAGTAGAAAACGAACAGAAAGTCGTCAGTGAAGACGTAAAAACTCCTTCCGATGAGATTGCAGAAGAGAATGAGCAACTCCGTAATGTGCGAGCGGCGATAAAGAAAGAAAGGGAACGCCTCGCAAAATTACAGACAGTTCCAACTCCAGTGCAACCTCCTGAAGTAAGTGATGACCCCGTTTATCAACGCTTCCAGAACGTTGAAGCCACCACTCTAATCAACAACAAACTGCTCACCGACCCCACCTTCAAAGATAGGGTTGACC
>CAINUH010000146.1 GCA_903853735.1 uncultured Desulfomonile sp.
CGAGCTTGCCAATCAGTACCGCCTTGACGGTTTTCTATATCACTCCAACCGTAGCTGTAAATTCGTTTCCCAGGACATACCTGAAGTAAGATCAGCAGTCACGGAAAAGACAGGCCTACCCGGAATAATTCTGGAGGCGGATCACAATGATCCCCGCCTCTATTCCATTGAGGCCTTGGAAAAACAGATTGAAACCTTTCTTGAGCTTCTCGCTGCCAGAAACGGTACTCACTGAATATTAGGGAGCTTTGTTTTACATGACTATGTTTCCATCCCGCCTAGGAAGACAGTGTTTGAAATGATGAATAACGTTGATGCCCAGCGCTGTTAATAACCCCGTCATATAGTCTCCCAGGTCGTGGAAACGGCCCAAGAAAAGCATTCCTGTCTCGCTATCCATAAGGCTCTCTCCGATTTGTTTTGCTACGAACTCATTTCTCTCACGAATAATCTGGGAATACCTTGTTTTGTCGCAATCAGATAGCGTTTCATCTGGCAGATAATTATGAAGGACGGTCGTCATAAAATCACGATAAGTTTCGACCAATTCGTTACTCTCACAACGTACGATTACGGATCCTCTTTTCGATAGATATATGAGAAGATCTTTATTCGGGCCGATTGGCTCAAGAAATAAGTCAATCTCAATAACTCCAGTCGGTTTGATCATCTCGACTGGTCCGTCATCATTGTACTTCGAATAAGAGTCATTGTAGACCTTGTGGGGGACAGGAAGTGCCTCGACTTCTTCTCTAATTATTTCCCAACCCTCTAGGATTCTGGGATCGGTCGTGACTGGATCTGCTCCTAATTCTTCTGCCACATGCTGAATATGAAAGTAATGAACGGCTCTCACCAACCCGTCCTCTCTTTCGGCTCATGAGATCTTTATCCGACATATCTGAGGATTAAGGACTGGAATTCCCTCGAGCAATAACCGGAGGTTCATAATTGGCTTCTTTTTTCTGTAATAAGGGCCTTTAGAGCTTACGCTCCCGTCGATATCGTGGAGTTTAACAGCGCGATTCGTAACACATCCGCTATGGCGTTGACAGAGGTCAACTTAATATCCTCAAGTAGGTAGTCAGGCAATCCAAGTGCTTCTTTCAAGTTGTCCGCGGGAAGCAAGACCTCTCGGATACCTGCATCGTATGCAGCGCGAACTTTCTGTTGAATCCCTCCTACGGGGAGTACCTTGCCCATAATGGTTATCTCTCCTGTCATGGCGATGTCATTGCGAATTGGGATCTGCTTCAAAGCAGATATGATGCCTGTAACGATGGTGATACCAGCGGATGGTCCTTCCTTCGGGACGCCCATGAAGGTTGCCAAAACTGCCACATCGAATCTATTTCGCCATTCGGAGCTTATCCCGAGTTCTTCATGTTTCGCCCTGATGTACTGAGATGCTGCTTCGATGCTTTCTCGCATGACCCTCTGCATTGATCCCAACGGTACGATACGGCCAGACCCTTTTGTTGCCTGCATTTCGAAGCGTAGAATGCAGCCATGATCTCCTTCCACGGCCAATCCTATGACTTCCCCGACGGAAGGCGTCTCGGGGAGGGTGATGCGCTGAACACGTTTGCCGTCCGGCAGATCAGGGACAACTTTCGTACCCGACGGATGCATTAGGGCTCCCAGGGAAATGCGGTCATATTCCCCGGGTGCAATGAGATGAAGCTGGTCTCGAACACGCTGCCGCAGTTCACAGGACAAATTCAACACTTCCTGAATCTCCTCATCATTTATTTTCCCGTGAGGGTACAAGAGTTTGAGCAACCCAGACGTGGTCTTCATCACTGCACGTTGATCCCGTCCTGAAACTCCCTGTAACCGATGAGCATGGTCTACGATCTCAAAGCTTGGGCGGAGAGGCCCTAGAAGGTCTACCCGGCGCATCTCATGCATGATCTCGCAGAAATAGTCGGTGATGAAGCCGTAGTCCTTCGAATAGCTGTTCGGAGCGAGCTTCGGGATTTCCCAGCCTGGCAAGTAGCCGTGGATACGGTCCAAGAATGCTGTCACTTGCAAGAAATCAGGAAGGGGTTCGAAAAGATGGTAGTATTTTTCGTGCGGCAACTTGCCTTGTACATCAAGATTACCAACGAATACTAGACTGGCAAAGGCGAGAATTTCTTTTTTCCCTCTGCTGAATTTGGCATCCTGCATGTATCCCTGCATGATACTCACAAACGCTCTAGGATCCGTGAAATCGGTATTAGCAATCTCATCGAACACAACGGCGTCTCTGGTACCCACTTCTCCAATTCGCCCTGAGTTGAGGTTTATAAAAAGCTGGGCGGGGGTTGCCTTGCCTCCGGACAGAACATGAGCGTAGTAAGATATGTTCCTATACAGGTAGGTCTTTCCAGTCTCGCGGGGGCCGAGTTCGACCATGTTTACGTTCGTCTCGACCAATGGGATGCAGCGGCATAAGTAGAGAAGCTTCTGCCGTCTGGACATTCCTTCTGGATCTAGCCCACACGAATTTACAAGGATATCGATCCACTCCGAGGTGGAAAATTCTCCTCGCCGCTCGATGTAATCGTCCAAGTTGATGACGCTTACTTGAAATGGCGTAAAACCTGTGATCTTGAACGGCCTGATCTTCTTGCTGTGGATCTCGGTCTCATCGTAAGTCAGGTCGATAGTTCCCCACATCCCGCCAGAGAGAATCATCGGATACTGACTGATGATGCTCTCCGGTATGTTAACGAAATTCTCGTTGATCGCTGAAATGGTGCCCCAATACTTGTCCTCCGTTTCGACCAACCTGGCTTCCAGACTAGCAATTACTGAATGCCTACGGTTCTCACGGATATAATGCCTGATTTTCTCTGCTTCGGCCCCGTGGACAAACGTCTCTTTGAGTCGCCTTACGACCTTCTCCATGTCCTCGTGAAAAGTCTCCTCGGAGCAGTAGTTGTCAATCAAGTATTCGAGGACGTACCGAGGAAACTCGTCAACGCCTGTATTGATAGTATGGGCCTTATTGACGACCTTGCCTCTGAAGACGTCTTTCAGTTTCAGGTTCATCCACAGTCCTCCACTCGGATTTCAAGAGCAGCCGGGAGCAGATCAGAAACCTGGCTGCCAGAATATAGGCACATTTGATTGGCTTACTGTCCTGCTCTGCGACCTCACTTCATGCTCCTTGGGGTCAGACCCAGTATTTTCCCTAGATGGGCTGGTACTCTGCGAACGATCTTTTCGGAATTTAGGCGCACGGAAAATCTGATTGTGCGTGCCTTTCTCACCATGCGCTTCGCGTCATGGTAAGTGACGCTGATTCTTAACGTTCTCTCCATTATGCCGGTTTTACGTTCTTCATCGGAGGCGTCGGCTGCATCCGGTATGAACCGGAAAACGATTCTTCCTGCCGCTGCTGACACGTATTGCACCTGCTGGGGTATCGGTGTTGTCCCTTCCTTGTTCTGATAGACCGCTTGCGCTTCAACCCGAATCTCCCCGTTCTTTTGATGTTGCGTGAGTTGAACCGGCATCCGAAACTCCGCCTCTTCGCCTTCAATCAGGTCCGATGGTCCTTCAATCGGGCTAAGGACGAGCAGACCTTCTCCCGGTGCTTTCACTCGCATTACGAGCATGGGTACAAGCATTTCCTGAATCGAGATGCCGCCGTGCGAATAAGCATCTGGCTTGAAAGGAGAGTTGGGCCGGACCAGAGCGTATCCGGTCCTTGGAAAGAGTATCGTTGCGTAGGTCTTTTGCCAGCTTCGTTTCGATATACGATCATGGGTCTCCTGGGAATTGGGCAAACGGAGGTCTTGGACACTAAACTCGAGTGTTTTCTGGCGAACCTTTCCAGGAGCAACTGCGTCCGACAGGCTCTGCCTCATCCAAGCACTTTGATACGAGCAATCCGTAGGCTCGTTCAACCATGAAGATTCCAGCCATATCTTTTCTCGGCCTACACTTCCGAAACCGTGATCGGCCAAAACGAACACCTTGGTATCGCTTTCGAGGTTGCGAATTATTGCCATAACCTCGGTGTCAATAATGTTCTTGATATGCTGCTGATAGATGAAGGCAAGAGGACGTCCCGGAACGTAACGACCATCTGGTAGAGTCTTCACTGGTATCTTGTGGAGTTCCTTGTCACACAGTTCGAAAATGAAAAACTCGATGTTACTTGTTCGATACCGGACGGTCTCGCCCGTTCCCATACCCTCTGGTGCAACAACCTCGACATCGCCCTCATAGCCAAATTCTCGCTTCATCGCTTCTTTGAGGAGGGCATCTTCGCCGCTCCGGCTGTCGAAAGAATCTGGAAATGTACCCGCAAAGATCGCCTTTCTGCTGATATGGGTTTCCGAAGGCAGGAGGGAAGTCGCTGGGTAATCCGCAATTATCTCCATACGA
>CAINUH010000147.1 GCA_903853735.1 uncultured Desulfomonile sp.
AGCCGCGAAGGCAGGTTCGATAGGAGCTTCAATTGTAGCTCGGACCTAGTGGAGCACCTCATTGACGAGAGGCAAGATGCCGTCTGTAAAGAAGGGGTATTTGACCCTCATCGTGTTGATGTCTCCTACTATCACCCGAGGCCAACTCCTCGCGTTTGGTTAGGCTTCTCAGCGGAATTGGCGGCTCTGGATACTTGGTTCCTCGGGACCGGAACTGGTCTGTGGATTTCAGGACTTGGCGGGGCCGGGAAATCCTCCCTCGCCTCTGTGTGGATCGCTGCCCTACGTTTATTGGCTCTTTAGCAAAATCTGTGATGACATTCCGGCTCAGGCAGATCCCCAAGTGTGTGATATAACGCTATTTCCAGGCATTCTGTAGATTTGAAACCATAGGCTTTTCTCATAGTCAGTTTTGCTTTGAGGTTCAAGCCCTCAATTACACCGCAGGAAAGGCGCCCACCTGCCTTGAACCAGTTGAGGATCAGCGCTTTGTGGTCTCTTAGCGTCCGGGCCACCTTCTTCATAGGCTCAAGGTCTGTTTGTAGAGTTCTGGTAACCCAATTTTCAAGGAACTTCCCTGCTGCGGCAGGGTAGATGTAATTCCAGAACTGTTGAAAATCTTCTCTCATCAGATATCCCTTGATCGACGAGAGGTTTAGCTTCAGAAGATCTCCCAGTCGGGCGGTCTGCTTAACATCAAGATTTTCAGGTCGCTTCAGGAGCAGCCAGCGTCCCCTTTCCAGAACATTCTCCTGTTTCTGGGCCTTGAATAGCTTGGCTTCTCCGCGACGGATCTCGTCAATTGCCTCGTTAAACTTCCGCATGATATGGAAGCGATCGAGGATGTTAAGCGCCTGCGGTGCCTTTTTGGCAATGACCTTGAGATACGGCTGCCACATATCGCTGCACACGAACTTTAGTTTAAGGCTGCGCTCCTTGCCAAACTCCCGGAAGAAGCGCAGGAGTGTCTTTGCTCGGCGCTCCATGCCGCACCACAGAAGACGCTTAGCACCAGCATTTATCTGATAGACCAGGGTCATGTACTTGTGACCTTTGAATACCGCTATCTCGTCTACGCCGATCTCTGTGATGTCATCAAGATTGCGATTGGCTAGGCCGTAATGAACGACGAAGCGTACGGCGCGATACACGCTGTCCCAACTGGTCATGAATATCTCGGCGGTTTCTTTCCAGGAAAGTCGCCGCGCCCATCGAGCCAGATAGACCTGGTAAGAGATCGTGGCGTGCTCCTTCCCATAAGCCCAGGGCATCGCTTCAACCTTCACGCCGTGAGCAAGACATTTAACTCGACGTGGGGAATACCGGAAGAAAAACTTGAACTTAAGGAATGGCACGTACTCAAAGAGACGTTCCGGCTGAGTGTCGTGGACCTTACCCCGACGGCCGCATTCAGGGCATTCGGGTTTGCCATTCTTTCGAGGCTTGATTTCAATGATCACAGATTCGACCCCGTCAACCTCCATCAGACAGGTGTCACCGAAAATGAACGACTTGAAATGCTCCACCTTGTTCAGTAAAGTTTTGATGAGCATTGTTTCCTCCTGGTGAAGAGATCGTTTCTCGTCAAAACAATCTTATCAACCGTTGGGAGCAATGCTCGCTTCGCTTGAGGTAACCTGAATTTCTCAAATAGTAGAGTGTTTCCCTGTCTGCCCACAGAGGGCTTGCCGGGGCTCACTTGCTCCTTTGGGGAAGCAGTTCACCCCGGCAAAGCGCACCCCTCTGTGGGCAGTCGAGAGACGACGGCTAACACCCAACTGCCACAGATTCTGCGGAAGAGGCA
>CAINUH010000148.1 GCA_903853735.1 uncultured Desulfomonile sp.
GGGTGGCCTCCTCCTTTTCTTTCGAGTGGACCCAGGAGTTGTGCTCCCTGATATTAGCCATCTCCATGTAATACTGATTGATTCCCGCCTCCCGAACGGTGTCCCGGAAAAGCGGTTCAAGGGTCCTGGGACTGCAGGCGGCGATAACCACTCGATTGAGCCCCTTTTCCTTGGTTATGTCGGTTATTTCCTTTGCGGAATTTGTGGCGCATGAAAATAGCTGCTCCTGAGCATGGACAACATTAGGTAGCGTTTTGCAGTACTCGACTGTTTCAGGAACATTGACTATCCTTCCGATATTGGCCCCACAATGACATACAAAGACCCCTATCCTTGGCTCTTCCTCGGAGACATCCCTTTCAGGCGGATAAATCCTTTCCTTGGCAAGATGTCCTCGTCTGTAGTCTAGGAGTTCGCCGATTTGGGAGCCCGCTCCGCTGGCGCTGAAGACCGACTCGGGAATATCGATAGGACCCTGGAAACCTCCGCTTACAAAAATCCCGGGTCTGTTCGTGGACATGGGATTAACAGGGTTGATCATACAAAAATCATGAGAATTGAGTTCTATGCCGAATTTGTTGGCAATCGACTTCACGTCAGCCGGAGGATTCAATCCAACAGACAATACCACCATGTCGAACTCTTCTTCTTTTACACCTTCGTCGTTTGTAGAATATCGGACCGCGATATTTTTGGTTTCGGGATCCTCTCTCACTATTGATGTATAGCTTCTGATAAATCGAACCCCTGGAAGTTGCTCCGTCCTTTCGTAGAAGCGCTCAAAATCCTTCCCATAGGCCCGAATATCGTTGTGGAATATCGTACACTCCGCCTCCATATCGTGATCTTTTGTCACAATCACCTGTTTTTGGGTATATGTGCAGCATACGGCTGAACAATAGCTGTTTTCGCCCGGAGTAACCCGTCTCGAACCGATGCATTGAATCCACGCTATTTTATGGGGATGCTTCATGTCGGAAGAGCGCAGTATCTCACCTTGGTAAGGCCCCGTGGAACACAAAAGCCGCTCATAGTCCATACTGGTTACGATGTTCGCAAACTCTCCGTAGTGATACTCCTTCTTCACCTTTGGATCAAAAGGCTCAAGACCGGCGGAAAGAATGATAGCCCCCACCTGGATTTCTTTTTTCTCCAACGTCTGATTCAAATCTATTGCGTTATTCTTGCACACTCCTTCGCAAATTCGACATTTCTTCTCCTTGAGGTAAAGACAGCTTTCATCAATGTATGTAATGAGGGGAATCGCCTGAGCGAAATATACATGGACCGCTTTATTCATCGATATTTCCTGATTATATTGGTCAGGATATTTCGCTGGGCAATATTCTACACAGGTAGTACAACCTGTGCATTTATCCTCAAGGATATACCTGGGCTTTTTAGTCAGGCTTACCTTGAAGGCGCCCGCTTCTCCTTCTACACTGTTTACTTCAGTATAGGTGAGGACCTCTATATTGGGATGCCGGCCGACCTCGACCAGCTTTGGAGCGAGTATTCACATGCTACAGTCATTGGTCGGAAAGGTCTTGTCCAACTGCGCCATGTGGCCACCAATACTTGGCGATTTTTCAACCAGGTAGACCTTAAACCCGGCCGTGGCAAGATCAAGAGAGGCTTGAATGCCGCTGATTCCTCCACCAACAACCATTACGTCACCAAAATTATTGTCTCGGAAACTCTTGCACATCTGTTCTCCAAGTTGTTCTTGTTCCACTTTCTATAACCTCATCAGGGTATTTCGGTTCCCTAAATCAATTCCTGGATGATCTCCGTGAGGTCCTTCACTTCGATCTTTTCAGCAGCATCCATGGTTATCCTGCTGTCCTCAAGCATGGTAATGCAATAGGGGCAGGAAGTAGCAAGCACGTCGGCTCCGAGACCAAGAGCCTGTTCTATCCTGAGATCAGAGAATCTCTCACCCTTTTGGGTTTCCATCCAAACCCTGCCGCCTCCGCCTCCGCAGCAGAGACTATCTGAGCGGGACTCAACCATCTCGTTGAACTCTAAACCCGGTATCTTCTTTAAGACCCCTCGCGGCTCATCATATATGCCGTTATGTCGACCCAGGTAACAAGGGTCGTGATACGTTACTTTCTTCCGATAATCCTTCTTGAGCTGAAGCCTTCCCTCGTTCATCAACTCGAACAAGTACTGGGAGATATGAACTACCTCAAAGTTCACCCTGAATTCCGGATACTCGTTCTTGAACGTATGGTAGCAATGAGGGGAAGAAACAAGGATTTTCTTGACCCCATTATCGATAAAGGTTTTGATGTTTTCTTTGGCCAGACGCTTGAATAATTCCTCATCGCCCGCCTTGCGGATGCTCTCTCCACAGCAATTCTCCTTGGGTCCAAGTATACCGAAGTCTACCCCTGCCGAGTTGAGAATATTGGCTGTGGCTCTAGCCACCTTTTTCAATCTTGGGTCATAGCTGAGATAGCAACCGGGAAAATAGAGAATTTCCATCCCTTCGGTGAACGGTTTTACAGAAAGACCTTCCGCCCAAGCCGCCCTCTTTTCTCGATCTTCACCGAATGGGTTTCCTTGACCGACGAGCCCTGCGCTTATGGTACGGATAGTCTTTACAGGAGCCGGGAAAACCCCATATTCCGTGGCAATCCTGCGTAAGGCTACTCCGGATTCTATCTGTTTTACGTCCCTGGGGCATTGCTGAGGACATCTTCCGCAGGTCGTACAAAGCCAGATATCTTCACTTTCAATGTCGGTCAAACCAAACGTCGCTTCCCGGACCAGCTTACGCATACTGAAAGTTCTGACCCTGTTCCACGGACAAACCGCATCACATAATCCGCATTGGAAGCATCTTTTGAATGCTTCTCCGCCGCTCGCTTTGATGACATCGATGATCTCTTTATAGGGGGTTACAGTTTCCACTGTTTTCCTTCCTCTTCTTTCGGCCTAATGTTTCAGCCCTTCTTTGACGCTGACATCCGGGAAACGGTATCCATGATCTTCTCCAAGCCATACTTGTCGATCATGGATTCCAGTCCTATCTCTACGTCCTCCAGCTTCACTTCTTCTTCTACTTCCTCTTCCCTTTCTTCGTAAGTCAGGGCCTCGGCCAAGCACACCTGAACACACAGGGGCTTTTCCTGTGGCGGATCGTCTTCACACATGTCGCATTTGAGAGGGAGACCGGAATCGGGTTCCTTGAAAACATCCCTGGACGGGCAGGAAGCCCTGCAGAAATCGCACTCGGTATATTCCTTTCCGTCAATCACATATTTGGCTCTGCCCATACATTCTGCTTTAGCATGCTCACCGGCGTATACGGGAAGATATACGTCTCTCAGTGGATCACGAATCAGCCGAATACGAGACCTGGCCGGATTATTGCTGCTGTACTTCGGCGTAGCATGGAACGCGGAGCAGGCGACCTCACATGCCCTGCAACCGTTGCATTTTTCAACATCGATTTTAATTGTTTTTACAATTTTCTTTTTTTTCTCACCCATGACGGTTACCACCACTTCACTTTATTTCTTCTCTGTTTCCAGCGAAGCCTCCTTGGAGGGAGTCTCCTTGTTATCCGTCAAAATGCCTCTCCGCAGGAAGTCTTCAGCAATGTAATCCAAGGCCAACTCATATAAAGTCTCTTTCGTGGGAATGCCCTCGTTATTCCATCCCTTGAATTTGTAATACGCATCCAGGAGCTTTTCTTCGAGTTCGGGAAACCTCTTCTTCCAATGATTTTCAGGTGGCTTCTCATCGGCTCTCCTCAACCCTCTTCTTACATTAACCGCCCTAACCAGAGTTCGGTTCCTCCTGTATACTTGCTTGAGTCCGGCTTCATCCATATCGATCCCGGTCGCGGATGAGATAAGAACCGGGTAATTGTGTATATGATATGGGGGCTTCAGAGGAAATGACGACAAACCGGCACACATCCCGAGGGCGTCGTCGATGTAGTGCATCATCTCTTGCCAATCCACAATGTCAACGGACATGTCAACGGTTGGGTAATATGGATTTGAGCGCTCTCCCCGAAATTCCCAGTCCAGAAGGTATTGTTTAAATTTTTCATCAGGAACCTGGATCCAATCCTTTACAAAGTCTTCCCTCGCTTCCATGGTAGGAAAAGGCGCTTGGGGGAACTGCCCCTCAATTTGAGTAATATTTATCTTTTCGCCGGTACAGTACATAAGGTAATAGACGGGATTGAGCATTCCCAGCTTGAGAGGGAGCTGCTCATGTTTCTTGATGTTATTATGGGCATACGCTTCCGCTCCCTTGCCGATCTGTTGGGCCGCCCAATAGGTGCCGTTGGCCAGAATATCTCCTATACCTTCTCGCCGAACAATCCTGTCTAGCAACCAGTAAAATTTTCCTTCGTTGTCGGATGGGCATCCGGCAAAGTCCTCGTCAGTCAAAATGCCGGCTTCTTTAAGCTCAACGGCGAAGGCCATCACTTGCGGGGTTGAGAATCCGTCCACTCCATACTCCGTAGCACGCTGAGCGATTCTGAAACCAAAATCCAAGTCTGAAAAGGCCGCCATGGTATAGGTAAGTTTGGAGAAGCATTTCATCATGTAGGTTGAAATTCCCGGGAC
>CAINUH010000149.1 GCA_903853735.1 uncultured Desulfomonile sp.
CAAGGGACTGAAACCAAAGATCGTATCGCTCTGCATCCACATCAAAGGCGCAAAGCCGCCGTTTGCTGACTACGTTTCTGGTGATGGTCCCGGCCTCCCCGCCTGTTCCGCTTCTCTGAGGCTCTTTCTCGCCAGACGAGTCACAAAGCCTGCAACAACAATCGTTGCAGCTAACCCTAGCCAAAAGAAGACCTGTCCAGCCCAACCTCCTTGAACCTTACCTGCCGCTACATCGGCGAGCGATCTGGCGACGGAGCCGAAGTAGACGTACATGAGACCGCCGGGCAGCATTCCAATGAAGGAAGCAAGAGCATATTTACCGAAAGAGACTTTCGTCAGCCCAAGGGCATAGTTGAGAAAATTGAATGGAAAGACCGGGCTTAAACGGAGTAGCAGCACTATTTTGAATCCTTCCCTACCAACTGCCTCGTCCACTGCTGTGAACTTGGGGTTACCTGAGACTTTGCTCGCAACCCAATCACGGGCAAGTGTCCTCCCCACGATAAAAGCGGCACAGGCTCCTACTGTGGCCCCTGTCCATGCAGTCACCAGACCAACCGGCACGCCGAAGAGGAATCCGGCTCCAAGAGTGAGAACTGAACCCGGCAAAAAGAACACACACGCGACTATGTAGAAGAGCGCCACAAAAATGGGGCCCCATGCGCCAAGACTTTGAGTCCACTCCAGAACATTCACCAGGTACTGCTTCAAAGGCACAAACGATATTCCGGCAACGATAGCGGTAACAGCAAGCGCAATCATTACAAATCTTAAAGACGATTTCTTTGAAATCGAGTCAGTCGTCGTCAAAAGGCAGCCTCCCTGCAAGTGTTTGGTCCTTGCATAACAATCGGATATTGCGAGAACACCTGGAAATTTCAGAGGCTCTCAATATAATGTTACTTGAACAGACGACCGAGAATCCCGTTCTTCTCCGGTTCAAGTGGGGGCATTCCCAGTTGTTTTCTGATCTCAGCAACGACCTTCTCTTCCGTAACATCCGATCCTTCTGTCACAACCTCTTCGCCGATCATAATCGCGGGGGCGCAAGGCAGTTCTGTCTCCGCCCATTTGTCTGTCTGATATTCAACACGGAGTTTTGATATGGTTTCGATGTCAATGGGGTAGTTTGCGTCCAACCTGGACGCTATCTCCTTGAAGTGTCTTCAAGGCTTGCCATTGGGTTCATTCAGAAAAAAACGCACTTTCAACATGGTCCTGTCCTCCTTGTGTTACAGATTCTCATGAACCTGAATTCGATGACTGCTTGACTTGGGACATTCTGCTCAGGAATTGATCCGCCGGGACGAAGTCAACCAGACGCAGGTCTTTGCGCTCCAGTCCATGACTATCTAAGAATACAACCGTCGGGACTCCTTTGATCAAATACTGTGCCACGAGCTTCTCATAGAGCGGATTGCCCTTTCTTGTCAGGTCAACTTTGACCATTACGAAGTTGTCTTCAGCCTGTTTTACGACTGTCGGGTCACGAAACGTAATGTCCTCAAGTTCACGGCACGGCGTACACCATGTCGCGGAGAAATCTACGATTACCGGCCTGTTTGATTTTCGGGCTTGTTCTATCACTTCATTGGAATAAGGTTGCCATGAGACTCCTGGTCCCACCATCAGCCAGGAACCGAGCAGAAAGGCCCCAACAACTACACCCGCTACACCGACGACATTTTTCACCACGCCGAATGCCTTGAAACCACCTCGAGCGCCATCAATCCATCCTAGGTGGAGGCCGGCAGCGAGAGCCACTCCTGCCAACAAGAACACACTGACGGAGGACGGCAACAGAGGACTGACAAAATGAGTCGCCATCCCGGTTAGCACCCATCCCATCAGTTTTCTCACCCACAGCATCCACTCACCCGATCCAGGTAACTTTTCCAAACTCCCTGAGAACATCGCCAGGAAAAAGAGTGGTACGCCCAACCCCATACTGAGTGTGAAGAAGATGAGGAAGCCCAACCAGGGGCTGCCCATGCTTGCCACCCAGGTGAGCAAACCCAGTACGAAAGGTCCCAAACACGGGGCTGCTACTACACCGAGGGTCAACCCCATGAACAGCGTACCAAAGTATCCCGCGTAAGACTTGGAAGCTGCGCTTGTAAGGCTATGGGGAAGTTGCAGGTCCCAGAATCCGAAGAGACTTGTGGCAAAGAAGATCAAAACACCAGCAACAACCACTAACACGATGGGATTCTGAAGCGCCGTTCCCATTAGGCTTCCCGTAAGAGCCGCCACCACTCCCAGGACTGAGTTCGTAACCGATAGTCCGACGAGGTATAGCAAACCGTGAACTGCCAGCTTTCCGCGACTCTGACCGATTCTGCCGCCGAAATATGAGATGGTTATAGGAATCAAAGGATATACACACGGAGTCAGGTTGAGAGCCAATCCGCCGGCGAAAACTCCCAACAAAGTCCAGAGCATCGCCCATCCATAAAGTGGACCGGCATTCTCCGGTTCCGAGATGGTTCTTGCCTGATCGGTCGGGATGGTTTTAACAGGAAGACCCGCCGCCTTCCATTCAGGAAATCCTTTTGCGTCACGGTATACATTCTTGTAATCGAGCTGTACCGCTACACGAGCGGCTGAGTCACTGCGGACTCACGTGAGACCAGCTCAATAAAAGACTATGAAGCGATTCTTATCAGGACCGAGAGCCGCAGCGAGGGCTCCTTCTTTCCACCATCTTGACCACCGGGTAGGTTCTATAGGGAAATTCACAGCGCCCCGAATATGGCCCATGGCGAATTCCCACTCTTGGCGGGTATCTACCAGCAAAATGCTTCGGGGGTCCTTTTCGTATCGTTGTTTGAGTTCATCGGTGTTTATGAGGCGATAGCCACCTTCTTTAGCCTCCACCACTACGTCCTCCCACGAGGGTTCCCGCGGCGTCACAGCTCTATTTGTGAACCAGAGGGCTCCCACGGTAATCGCTATAGCGAGGAGCGGAAGCCAAAATCTTTTCCAGGTCACCTCAAATGCCATGTCAGCCTCCAGTTTAGAAATCCGGGCATGGTAATAACCTATATCTTGCCGTCTCTTTTGAGCTTCGTAATGAGAAACATCGAGCCGGATTCCGATAAACCCAAATCTCTGGAAAGATCTTCGGGGGCAGTGGGACCTCCACGCCTAATCACAGCCACCGCCTCGTTTTCCAGTTCTTCCAGCCAGTCCTCGAAAAGAATAAGGATTTCCGGGTCCGTCACTGAACGCAGTTGCTCGGACTGACTGATTTTTTCCACCAAACTCCGACACATCGCTGTTGGATCGACACCTTCGTCCATACATGTAGCCAGTCATAAGTGGACGAGGCCGGTAATTTTATCCTGGCCCCCGTTTCCGATCAGATCGGTGAGGAAGTTTCTAAGGGCTTCTTCACCTAAAAGAGAAAAGAGTTTCTTCGCTGCATCAGCCATTTCCTTCGCTGCGTCAATCGGATCCATTGACTCGACAAGTTCCTGAATTCTTCCCTTACTCATGTGATTCCTCTCAAAAAGCTAGAAGGTGTCTCTCTGCGAGAGCAGATCCGCTGCCAGATGCGCCAGGCACCGAATAATGTCGATGATTCTCTCGTCCGCGATCTCGTAGTACACGAACAGGCCCTTGCGCTCTACTTTCACCAGAAGACATCGCCTCAACTCCTTCAGATGATGAGACACGAGGGGCTGCGAAAGATTCATCTCCTCGACAATGGTGGAGACGGTCTTCCTGCCGTTGCACAAAGACAAAAGGATTCGGAGTCGGTTCTCATCTGAAAGGCTCTTGCCGACAAAGGCTACGATGCCAAGGCTCCCCTCCAATTCTGTCGCTTTGTCTTGTCCTTTAGCAGGCAACGTTTCTCCTCAACGATTTCTCGTAGCCATCACTGTATCAATGTATCAATGGTCACTTATCTAGTTATAAATTTGTTAAGTTTGGGTGTCAAGGAAAAGTTTTAAGGGCTGCCTATGCACGTGGCTTCAAACATTCAGAAACCACGAAACTATAGATTAAATCGTCTTGAAGGTTAATCGTTAGGCGAAACGTTACTAGACCCTATATTACGCCCTCATGGGTCAGAGACTGGAGTTAGTCATTCGTGATCCCGATCACTTTAAGGACCTCGCTGGTATGTTCTCCAAGATTAGGGGCAGGCTTATCGTGTGGCGGAGGGCTTGCTGACATCTTTAACGGGAATCCCAGAGACCGTTTACCGTCAGGATTGCTATTCACCATTGATCGAGCCTGCGTCAAAGGTGAATCAACAGCCTCGTTAAGATTCAAGACCGGTTCGCAACAAGCATCGGCATTAGCCATAAACCTGGTCCATTGCTCTTGTGTCTTGGACGCAAACAATACATCGAGTTGAGCGATAACTTCCGAGTCCCCAAACTGAGTTCCAATAAGGTCCTCTCGGCCGACAGCTACGCAGAAGTTTTTCCAGAATTTGAACTCTAAAGCTCCCAACGCCATGTAGCGCCCATCAAGAGTTTTATAAACACCGTAGCATGGATAGCGACCATTCAGTGTCATCCCTGCCGGTTCGGGAGGTTCCAGACCGGCTTCCACACCTGCGAAAACCATAGTCGCCATTGACAGAAGGCCGTCATACATGGACACATCTACAAACTGGCCCTTCCCTGTCTTCTCGCGTTGAATCATGGCGGCAAGCAAACCTGTTAAGGCCATGAGGCTTCCACCGGCCAAA
>CAINUH010000150.1 GCA_903853735.1 uncultured Desulfomonile sp.
ACTACCACAACCGATTGGGGGCCCATCCCCATAAGTGAGCAAAGATTGAGGGCTTCGACGAGATCGCTATCATGAGCAGACTGTTTTGATCGCAAGCCCTTTGGAAGATCATCTCTTTCCAGGCGATAGATAGTCCCGGGTTTACCGCGACCGAGGACGGCATCAATTACAATGAGTCGATCGGCCTCCTGGAGAGTGGCCATTAACCACAGCCCTTGCGTTCCACCATCGACCAGCCGGACATTTTCTGGAAACGAATACCGGTCGCGTAATTCTTCCAAGACTCGAACCCCTACTCCTTCATCGCGAAGAAGTATGTTTCCCACCCCGAGCACGACAATTCTATCTGAATTCATCTTTTTAATTTTTTTCTTTGATCCGAAGGCCTGCTCTATTTCTCCCTTAAAAAGAAACGCCTTTTTTGGGGAGTGACCTTTGTCCCTTCAAGTTCGGCAAGACGGCGGAGTATGTTTTCCTCTTCCTTACTCAGCCGGGTTGGTGTCTCTATGTAAACGACTACGATAAGGCTTCCTCGTCCGCGACCTCTTATATGAGGGATTCCTTTGTTGGCAATTCGGAAATCCTGACCGGACTGAGTTCCAGTGGGAATGTGGAATTGTTCCGGACCTTCCAGAGTCGGTATTTCTATTTCGCCTCCAAGGGCCGCTTGGCTGTACGTCATAGGGACGTGGACCACCACATCGGAGTTCTGACGATGGAAGATTTCGTGTTCCTTGACATGGAGAATCACGTACAGGTCGCCTGGAGGCGCATCCGGATCGCCCGGTTCACCCTCGCCTTGAAGACGAAGTCGGGACCCGGTTTCCACGCCGGCAGGAATTTTGAGGGAGAGTTTCTTGGTTACAAGCACCCTTCCTACACCATGACATTTTTCGCATGGATTAGTAATTACGGTGCCACTGCCTTGACACGTGGGGCATGTTGTACTGATTGAGAAAAAACCTTGGGATCGCGTCACTTGACCCCGTCCCCCACAAGTGGTGCACGCCGCCGGCCGAGTTCCCTCTTTGGTCCCTATTCCGTAGCACCCATCACACAATTCGTGCTTGGCAATTTCTATCTCAGTTTCTTTACCGAAAGCAGCATCCAAAAAATCGATGCTCAACTCGTAACCAAGGTCCGCCCCCCTGCGCACTGCGGACCGACGCGAACCCCTTGACCCAAAGCTGAAAAATTCCTCGAAAATATCTCCAAAAGAAGAAAAAATGTCGTCGAAATTTCGGAATCCTGTAAAACCGGACTGCTGTAATCCTGCATGACCGAATCGGTCGTACAACTGTCTTTTTTCCGGGTCACTCAGTACTTCGTATGCTTCAGCCGCTTCCTTGAATTTCTCTTCAGCTTGCTTGTCACCCTTGTTACGGTCCGGGTGGTACTGTAAGGCCAGTTGTCGATATGATTTTTTGAGTTCTTCCGGTGTCGCGGCCTTGTTTACTTCCAAAACCACGTAATAATCTCGTTTCGTCATTATATAATCCCGATATAAGTCTAAGTACCTCTGGGAGATGACACGTTTTCGCAGTGTCAATTATTATACTTAATCATCAAACGGATTCTTGTCATCCGGTAACCATGGATTTTTCAACATCCTCCACAGCCTCCATGTTCAATTCCTTGTCGCCACACGCTGAAAGCTCCCCTTCTCTCGTAAGAAGATTGATCAGACAAGCAGTTCGGAACTGGCAGTAAACTCTGGGGCTGCGGCAGCACGCACATTCTTCGCACATGTAGTTTGCATCCTTCTGGCAATAGAATGACCCATCTCTATCGGGATGCCGATAACATTCCATTTTGTACCCAAAAAAGAAATTCCGATGCCGGCGCCTTCGAGTATGCGGCTATTTGATCCAGGAAATTCATTTGGTTTTCACCAGCAGCCGAAGCTTTACGGCCTCACTGTCCAGACTTGAAATGGTAAACGGGATAATATACCTCGATTTTGGTGGGAGAAAAAGAAAAACGTTTCCAATTGGGGGTAAGCTTGGCATAAGGTTTGGCAAAGATTGCCTTTTTATGGCACCAGAAAGCCATTTCACCGGATCTGTAAACAGAAACGATTCTTGATAGAGGAGTTTGCGCCCAGGTTTTCTGTTCTCGGACTGCTCAATAATCGACTTGTTTAGGAGCACCTTGCCTTTTCGTACACAAGAGTATAGTGATGAACAACAAAATAAATGCGTGTGGAGTTCGGCGACCGGTGATGAATTCGCGTCTATGTCCGTTGCAACAATTGCCTGTCGATCCCGGACTATGGCTGCGGCTTCGGTCTCAACAAAGACCATGAGAATAGATCTTCACTGTCATAGCAAGTTTTCCCAGGATAACCACCTTGAACCCGAAGAGTTGATCCGGCGAGCCTTTCAACTCGGCCTGGATGGAGTCTGCTTCACAGAGCACTATTCACTTCAAGCCTCTTGGCTTGTAGACAGGATCAAGCGTCCCAACGGCTTCCTTATCTTCCGAGGTGTGGAGGTTTCTACGGAATCGGGACATCTGCTCGTTTACGGGGTGAAGGACGATTCATGGAATCGCTGGGGCAGAAACAATTATCTGAATCTTATCAAAGTGGTGGATAGCGTCCATGCCCAAGGAGGAATCTGTGTGCCCGCACACCCTTTTAGAGGATGGGAGTCCTTGGGAGACAAGATTTATTCTATCCAAAGTCTGGATGGCATAGAGACTCATAACGGGTCTAACGGCCCGATTCAAAACGAGCGAGCAATGGAGGCGGCTGTGAAACTGTATCTGCCATCCACGGGCGGAAGCGACTGCCACTATCTCGAGCAGGTTGGTCGCGCCTTCACTGAGTTCGAAAACCCGATCCTTACCGTGGAAGAACTGGTACGCGAAATTAGATCCGGCAACTGTCGTGGAAGATTGCTCTAATTGAGTGTGTTGCATCCATTCGGGTTGAGCCTCTTGTTCACAATTGCCGGATCAATCATATAGGCCTAACCGCCACAATCATTTTATTGAGAAGGGCTGAGTTGATAAGAGCGATCATCTTAAAGAAGCAGGACCGTGGTGAAGCGGATGAACTAGTGGTGTTCCTGAGCCGCGACTTGGGATGGCTGACTGGGGTGGCAAAAAATTCCAAGAAAAGCCGGATCCGCTTTGGCGGCCATCTGGAACCGCTCTCAGTGGTTGATCTGGCGCTGAGATTGCGCCAGAAAGACAACCTGGTATGGATAGACGAATCTCACGTTGTTTGCGGATTTCTGAACATCAGGGGTGATCTATCCAAGGTTGCTTGGGCCACTTATTTCCTTGAGATTGCATCAGTTTTCTTGCCTGAAGGACATCCGGATACCGACCTTTTTGAGTTCCTGATAGAATTTTTGAACAGTATGGACTCATCCCATCTCAACCCAGTGCAATTGCTTCTTGAGGAGATTCGCTTGCTCGGTTACCTGGGTTACGCTCCACGATTTGACCTGTGTCCCGTGTGTGGCGAACAAGTGGTTTCGGGTTTGGACGCTGTTTTCTCCGTTAGCTGTGGAGGCGCTTGTCATTATGGCTGTGTGCCGACTTCGGATGACAAGGCTCTCGTTATCTCTCCAAGCACCATGGCTTTGGCTCGCCGTGGACTAGCCTTGGATCGCGAGGCGTCCAACAGACTCAGACTTAGCAAAAACGGACTTGCAGAATTGCGTCGAGCATTGTCGGCATTCGTCAGGTTTTTGAGAGGCGCGGAAATAAACTCGCTGATATTCCTCGAAAAGATGTATTCTCGTTGAATCGGCCGGGCAGGATAAACTCGCGGCCGGGGCGAACCGCGAAGACCACGATTAAGGTTGGACCGCCATGACCGAGATATTCCTGAAAGTTACCACCGACGGAGCACAAGAAGTAGTACCCCAGCCTGCCCCGCTCCAATTGCTCAGACCAATCAACCCGGGCCCAAAACGGGACCCGTGACTGTCAGGGGAAATCCTCTCATGAACGAAAACCCTTCATGGATGCCTGAAAATCCTATTACAGAATACCCAAGTAGAGTTCTCCATGCAACACAAACTGATTTCTTGAATTCCCCGCGTCACTCGATCCATCTTACGAATTCTCTCAGTTCTGCCCTCGTTGAGCGGAATTCGTTCACAGATGCTCCGGGTTCCGGCCACCCCAACGCTATTGACACGACGAGAGTTTTCGATTCAGCTACGTTCAGATGGTCCCTCAATTCGTCCTGGTAAGATCTGACAAGACCTATCGGGCAGGAAGACAGCCCGAGCCCGGCTGCCGCCAAAACCAGGTAGGCAAGAAAAGAGCCGATGTCGGCCATACGCTCCGGTGGAAACGCTTCATCCATAAACAGCATGGCCACGGCAGGCGCTCCATAAAAATTCAGGCTGCCTTCGTTCACGTATGTTTTGAAATCCGAACCCATTCGCTCGATCAATGGGGTCATGCCGATAGCGCAATCTCTTGCCCTCTGAATGAAACGGTCGGGCAATGGTTGGACAGACCCGGGACCGCACGTCAAATTCCGTTCCCTGTAATATTGCAACAGATGGCGAGAAAGTCTTTTTCTTTCCTCTCCAAGGACGATATGGACTTCCCATGGTTGCATGTTGATGGCGGACGGCGCATGTGCCGCATCAGACAAAACGGACTCCAGCAGGTCTCTAGGGATAGGGTCATCGCGAAAAGCCCGTGTACTTCTCCTGGTACGGATTGCTTCAAGAACATCCATGTCAACCTCCTTGCCCAGACAGTCGGTACTCGCTATATATCGGTAAGCATTCTCTGCATAATACGGCGGCCTTCGTCTATACTATTATACGATCACAGCAACGGTTTGGGGGCAACAATGATTGTTATCAAAAAAATTGTCTTTCTCATCGGCACACTGATGATGTCATTTTGGCCGATACCGGCTTGCCCGGCGTCACTTGAATTCTCGGATCTTTTCAAGAGCGCGCTCGACGCCGAGGATGCCGGCAATCTTGATGACGCTCTGGCTCGATTTTCCGATGCCCTAAAATTGAACGCTAATTCTGCACGTGCATGGGCCAAGAAAGGAGAAGTTTATCTCAGAAAGGGAGATCCGCAGTCAGCCATAAAAGACCTGCTGCAAGCAGTAAAACTTGATCCCGCGTACGGAGCAGCCTTCACCCGACTTGGATTCGCGTACAATGCCGTGAACGAATACGACAAGGCAATCGTCGCGCTCGACCTGGCCGTGAAACTGGAACCAACGTCCTCCGAAGCCTTCAACACAAGAGGTTTCGCGTTTAACGGTAAGAATCAATATGATGAAGCCATGAAGGACTTCGATAAGGCCATTCTCTTGAATTCGAATGATGCTCGATACTACAACAATCGAGGGTTTGCTTACAACGGCAAGCACGAATATAGTAAAGCAGTAGAAAATTTTGATCGTGCCATTGCCCTGGATTCCAATAACCCGATGTATTACAACAATCGAGGGGTGGCTTATCTGAGGCAGAAGGACTTTGACAGCGCGCTGGACGATTTCGACAAGACGCTGAAGATAGAATCTAAATTCGCGTCCGGATACCACAATCGGGGAATGGCGTACAGCGGTAAGGGGCGACATGACAAG
>CAINUH010000151.1 GCA_903853735.1 uncultured Desulfomonile sp.
ACCGAAACAATTCCTTGCGGTATTCCGGCGATTCGCTCGATTGTCGGAACGATCCACCCCAAGTCTCGCCCAAATGTCGCATCTTCAGGCTCCATCGCATCGGATTCAACCTGTCTTGTTCCGTCAGCGTATTCGATGACGATATATTGAGCGTAGTCTTTCCCTCCGCCATTACCCGGCTGCTCATCTTGCTCCGGTTGCGTTAGCCCGCTGATACCCACACATGATATGTTTTTCACCCTTGATGGATTTCCGATTTGAAATGCCGACACGATGCGTGAATCTGCTTTTTTCAAATATTCCACGATGATCCCGCCAAGAGCGGCTTTTATTTTTCCCTGATCTGCGGGGATTTTCGCCATGACCCCAATCCTGAAACAAAAATCAACATAAACCACCTCTCTATCAACTTGAGTCGCTTGCGTCGGTTCTTGGATAGGCTCCGGGGAAATGACAGGCAGTTTCGGTTCCGATTCCGATTCGACTTTCGGACGTGCCGCGGTATTCAGCCCCGTCATTACCGGAACGATGATAGCCGCTATTCTTTTCTTATCTGTTTCTTCTTCGGCAGTCGTCTTTTCCCGCAAAATCCGGTTGCTTTCTTCGTCCCTGATTTTTTGTTCGATGCGCTTCTCTTCCGCGGCTGCATCGTCTTTTCGCTTTTGATCGGCCCGCTCTGCCTCCATCTTCAGTCTTGCGCGGGTTTCCTCTTCCTGCCTGATTTTCAGCCTTTGGAGATCAAGCCGTTTTACCTCGGAGGTAATAAGGCTATGCAGCTTATTTGCAAATAAGACATCATCAGCGTCAATAAAACTGGCAACATGTTCCCGCGTCAGTGGGCTGACACCCGCCGCGAGACAGTCGGCTGCAACCTTATTCATGCGGCCATCGGCCTGTAACTGAGCGTTGCGGCCTTGCATTGCCAAGCCTTCGATGTTTCGCTTTCCTTCAGCAGTCAGAGCGCCCTTGCCGGTGACTTTCGTGGTTCCGATGAGTTCCGGGATCGTCTCAAACCCCTTCTGGTATTCGTCTCGCACTTCAAGCCGGAGATATTCAGCCTCAAGCGCGGAATTCATCAACGACTGGCAGAGCAGCAACGTTTTTTTCGAGAAAACCGCTATCTGGTCTGCAATTTTCTTTACCGCTGCTTCGATGAGCGCCGAAAGGTTTTTTACCTTTGTCTCCATCTCTGTGATGGGGGTCTTGAGCCGTTTTGCTTCTGCAATGCGAAGCTCTTCAAGCCGCTTTATTTCGGCTCTCAGTGTTGCGAGGTCTTTCTTTGCCCCTGGTACTGTTTCCTCTGTGACAAGGATGTCGTATTCCTTCACCTTCGCCGTGTAGTATGCGTGGCACTCGTCATAATTCATGGCGATTGCCGGGAGAGTTCCGGTCAGGATGAGTGCGATTTCTTTGCTTTCCGTGGTCGTGGTATTTTCTTCCATTTTATTTTCCTTTATGCCGGTCGCCCATTCAGACGACCGGCGATAGATTAGAAATCCTTCTCAGAGATTTCAGCGGCAACGGTCTTGATCTGGTTCACTTGTTCCGGGGAAAGGCCGACTTCCGGGGTTTCGATGTTGAGCCGAGCGCGGGCTTGTTTCAGATGCGCCGGGTCAAATCCCTCGAAC
>CAINUH010000152.1 GCA_903853735.1 uncultured Desulfomonile sp.
ATCCGGTCTCGGAAGCAATGGCTTTCTCCCGCGGCAGGGGAGTGGACGGAGTAATTATCACCGCATCCACCAAAAGCAGTGAACCCGTTCACCAGGCAGCCCTCATGTGCCGCAAGCGAGGCCGCATTGTTCTTGTAGGGGTAACGGGCCTGGAATTGAATCGAGACGATTTCTACGAAAAGGAACTGTCCTTCCAGGTATCCTGCTCGTACGGCCCTGGCCGGTATGACCCGCTGTACGAAGAGGGCGGCCGGGATTATCCTTTTGGATTTGTGCGATGGACTGAGCAGCGTAACATGGAAGCCATGATGGACATGCTTGCCCAGCGGCGGATTGATGTTACCAAGTTAATCTCCCACAGGTTTTCTCTCGAAAAGGCAGCCGATGCGTACGCAGTGTTGGCAGGGGATGAACCCTGTCTTGGCATTTTATTGACATACCCCGACGAGCGGGAGAAGTCCAATGCGTTGCTCCGCACTCGCACGGTCCAACTTGGCGAGCCTACTCCGGTTACGGCAGCGACGATTTCGACCCCGGTCGTGAGCTTCATAGGAGCCGGCGACCACGCCTTTCGTGTTCTCATTCCGGCTTTCAAAAAAACCCGGGCACGTCTGAAAACCATTGCGGCCAGCACCGGCGTCACCTGCGTCCAGGCGGGAAAGAGATACGGATTCAGCCGGGCTACCACCGACACCGATGAGTTGATCAGTGATCCGGATGTGAATGCCGTCGTCATAGCTACTCGCCACAACACACATGCTCATTTCGTCAAGCTCGCTTTGAAAGCCGGTAAGCACGTCTTTGTTGAGAAACCTCTCGCCCTGACCTTGGAGCAACTCTCGGAAGTCAGCGCCTTTTACGGTTCTCAGAAGGAGACTTCGTCTATTCCGGTGTTGACGGTGGGCTTCAACCGACGATTCGCACTGCAGACCCAAAAGATGAAGAGCTTGCTTGAGGGGCTGCATCAGGTGAAATGTCTCATCATGACGGTGAATGCCGGTTCCATTCCTCCGGAACACTGGACACAGGATCCCCACATAGGAGGAGGTAGAATCATCGGAGAGGCCTGCCATTTCATTGACTTGCTTCGCTATCTCGTCGGATATCCCATTGTTGAGGTGCAGGCTGCTCGAATCGGGGGGGCTTCAGGCGAGGCAATTGTGAATGACAAGGCGTGCTTCACGCTCGGATTTGCCGATGGTTCCATGGGCACGGTCTACTACCTGGCGAACGGACACAAGTCTTTTCCCAAGGAACGCCTGGAAATCTTTTGTACCGGACGAATCCTTCAGTTGGACAACTTTGAGAAATTGAGAGGTTACGGTTGGCCGGGCTTCAAAAAGATGAACCTTTGGCGCCGGGACAAGGGACACGCCGCGTGTGCAGCCGCGTTCGTACAGGCAATAAAGGAAGGCGGTTCCTTTCCCATACCACTTTCCGAAATGTTCGAGGTAACAGAGATCAGCATAAGGGTGAACCAAATGCTTCTGGACGGGTCCCCAGCACTTTGGAATTGCGGCTGACCGGGAAAATAGACTGACAGGTGGTCAATAGGATCTAACATGCGGAGCGTGGCAGCAAACACCATCAGAATGATTCTGATCAATGTGGCCATAACAGTATGTCTCATTCTGGCTTTGGGGATTGCAGGGGAGATATACTTGAGGCGATATGTTCCACAGAAAGACTATCGGGGCCTGTATGAAAGGAAATCTGATCCCAGGCAATATGCCATGAAGCCTCAGGCGGACATGGTGGGCCAGGGAGTCAGAGTCACAACGAATTCAGATGGCTTTCGGGACACAGAATTCAAGGACGCCGCGGGGAAGAGCCGGTTTGTCATTGCCGTGCTCGGGGATTCGTTCACGTTTGGACAGGGAGTCAAGCAGGAGGACGTTTATCCCGCACTATTGGAAAAGCAATTAAACCAATCAGTAAAGTCCGACTTTTTCAGAGTCTGGAATCTGGGGGTTTCAGGATACAATACCGAACAGGAAGCTTTCATTGTCGAATCCTTGGTCCTGCCCAGAGCCCCAAAATGGGTTGTTGTGGGGTATAATATCAACGATTACGAGGTAGTAGACCTGACGCCTGAAAACGCGTCCGTAAACGAGGGAGGGCATCCCCAGCAACCTTCCTGGTTTGAAGAAATCACCGAAGGACGACTTCTTGCAATCCAATTCATAAAACACAGGATTGGAAGCCTGATAAGGATTTTCAAACCGCAATGGTACGGATCGTCTTATGTGGAAGACATCCTGGCCGAGTATCTTGGCCCAGGCGCAGGATGGCAAAGAGTGTCCAGCCTGCTGACGAAAATGAACGATGAGTGCAAGGCAAACGGCATCGGTTTTACAGTTGCCGTTCTGCCGGCAATGTTGAATTTGTCTCATTACCCTTTCAAGAGCGTTCACGACGTAGTTGTCTCATACTGTCGTTCCAGTGCAATAGACTGCGTAGACGTCCTACCTTACTTTCGGTCCAAAAATTTGGAAGACACGTCCGTTTCTCTCATCGATGCTCATCCAAACGCCGCGGCTCAGAAAATATTTGCGGACGCAATCGAGGACCATCTCCTGGCACAGAAATCTTTTTCAAGGGTCATGGAAGAATTTGAAAAGAAGGGCGGTTTGGAGTGATCGAAGCGTGAAAACGGCTCTTGACCTGGACCTGATATGGAACCGCCGGTTCTCATCATACTGTTTCGCTTTAAGAAAGGTAACCCTCCGAAACAGATTATTGGTGGCGACAGGCGTCCCTGCCTGTCAAGGTTACGCTCACAAAGATGACTTGGTATTGTTTCCGTGTGTTCCAAGATCCAAAAGAAGCGTACCTGTTCGAGACACAGACCTCTTATCACTCTCCAGTCTACCTGAGCCGGGGC
>CAINUH010000153.1 GCA_903853735.1 uncultured Desulfomonile sp.
GACATTTCGAAGTGTTATTAACTAGATTTAAAACTGAAAGGGATTATAGTCTTTTTAGGCTCTTGCACAAGGGGAGGCGTCTTCTGTCTGCACTGACCTCCATCCGAATTTGTCTCCGTGTGCTCATGGTGGGGATGATAGCGTCTCTGTCTGTGCAGTGTCTCGCCCAGACGCCCTCTGAGGGGTTATGCATTTTCCTGGGTGTCAAAAGTGGTGACCGGGTAGGAAAGACGTCCGCAAAGCCCGATGGCAAACCGGATGCGGTTTTCTCTCTCAGCGTCAAACCCGGTCCAGGCGCCTCAAAAGTGCGGGAGATAGAAATTCTCGCCTCTGATCCACCGGGCCTGTGGAGTACCGCAACCGGGGTCGCCGGAGCTGCTTTTATCGGAGTTGCTGCAGCAAAGAACCCATCGGAGATAATAAATCGAGCGGGGGGAGAAAACTTGAATCTTACTCCTCTGCAATCCAGCCAGCTTTTACTATTCATTACCGACGACGGTAATTTCTCTCAGAAAGACCGCAAATATCAGGTGAGAGTCGTTTACTCCGACGGGAGTTCTTGGAATTCCCCGGTAAAAATTGAAGCAGGTTCACCTACCACGGTGCAATCCACCCGGTCAGGCGTTTTCTCTGTCCGAATGTCAGCCTATCTAAAGGGCATAAGCAACTATGACGCTGTCAACCCGAGCAAGAAGATCGGAGGAGACGATAAGGGAGACGGCCTGTTCGAATTAATGGTTGAAGCTCGCGACAAGGAGATTACCGGCATAGAAATCAGGAACGTGGATGGCGTCCCTGCCGTTTGGGACACTATCGAAAGCAGTACCAACGGAGCCATTGGCGTAACCATGACATCAGACCCTGTTCGTCTATTGAATAATCGTGATGCCTCCGTAAAAATCAAGGTCAATGACAGGGTCGATCTCAACCTCTATGTTGCCGACAATGGAAGTATAGCAGGGGGCGCCACAAACTTCCGCATAACTGTGACCTTTTCGGATGGGGAAATTTCATGGTGTCCGGTTCAGAAGCAGGAGACTGCGCCGAAGGAGTCAACTCTTCAGAAGCAGGTTGTCGGGCCGAAAGTGAACTTCCTGGTGACTTGGCTGGGATTTGCCTCTACTGATGCTGTAGGTCGATACGCGGAGATCAAACCTGATGGATCTGGTGACGCGTTGTTCGACCTGGACATCGAAATAGCGCCTAGGGCCTTCATCACCGGCATTGAGATTAAAAGTATGGATGACAAGTCGGGGAATTGGGCTACAGGCGGAATTGATCCCGCGTCCTGGGGTCTAGGAGTTGCCTATCAGACAGCACCCACTGCTTTATTGAACAAGCCGGACGGCTCGATAAGAATAGCCGTGGACAACCGGGTCCAATTCTATTTGTATGCCGCTGACGCCGGCAACCTTGCCTCGGGTGGCACTACTTTGAGAGTTATAGTGCATTTGGCGGACGGTTCGTCGTTTCAGCAATTTGTCACCCGGTCTCCAGCCACCACTTCTACGGTCGCTCCGGGAACTGATGAAGCTTTGAAGGCCAGGGGCATCATAACCTGTGAGTTTAGAGGATTCATAGCGGATCTGGTAAACACTTCAACGAGGCCGGGAAAAGATGGTTACCTTGATGGCACTTTCATTATGAAGCTGCAGGTTGAGGACAAGAAGCTTGTCAAAGTTGACATCGCAGGAGATGATGGATCAGTCCGCTGGTCTAGTGATCCAAAATCTCCGACTATGTTTCTTGGTATCGCTCTGTATCCTAAGATCTACAAGCTGATAAATGAAAGAGGCGGGCCGCTTCAAGTGCCGGTAGCCGGGCGGGTTACACTTTATCTTTACGGTGCGGACAATGGATTATTGTCAGACCCCAAGACCCGTTTGGTCGTCACCGCAACTTTTTCCGACAAGACCACTCTTGCTACCCATGTGATAAAGTGACTTTGGGCAAAGAGTTTCCGAGGAATCACCTATGAAGGTAATGCTTCTGAAACGTACATGTCCTGTCCACGAGCACCCTCTCACACAAACCGACATCCCAGTTCCAGAACCCAGGCAAGGAGAGGTTCTCATAAGGGTAAAGGCGTGCGGGGTCTGTCATACAGACCTTCACTCGGTTGAGGGCGATCTCCAGCTTCCGACGCTTCCTCTCGTACCGGGTCATCAAGTGGTAGGCCGGGTTGAAAAAAGAGGTCCTGATGCCAACCGGTTCACACACAATCAACGTGTCGGCGTCACCTGGTTCTTTTCAAGTTGCGGATCTTGTAAGTTCTGCCTTCGCGGCAGAGAAAATTTATGTGGTGCAGCCCGTTTCACCGGCTTTCATGAAAACGGCGGGTATGCGGAGTACATGGTCGTCCCTGAGCAATCGGCGTTCCCAATTCCGGAATCATTTGACGATACCGAAGCCACCCCACTGCTGTGTGGTGGAGTGATTGGCTACCGCGCGCTAAAGTTGAGCGAAATAAAACTGGGGGGAAGTCTGGGTATGTACGGTTTCGGAAATTCCGCCCATGTAGTCATTCAGATCGCTGTGAAACGGGGTTGCAGAGTGCATGTGTTTACTCGCAGCCCGAATCATCAGGATTTGGCTCGACAATTGGGGGCTGCCTGGGTGGGAACGAGCGACCAGTTGCCGCCGGATCCTTTGGATGCCGCCATTATATTTGCTCCCGAGGGAAATATAATTCCTCACGCTTTGGATGCACTGGACAAAGGTGGCACACTGGTGCTTGCAGGGATTACTATGACGGAAATTCCTCCGATGGATTACAAACTAATTTATGGCGAAAGGACCATGCGCAGTGTGGCCAACACCACAAGGAGAGATGCGGAAGAACTCTTGCGCGAAGCCGCAGAAGTTCCCGTCAAAACCGTGGTGGAAACATTTCCTCTGGAAGATGCCAATGCAGTTCTCCAGATGATGAAGGAAAGCCGCCTGCGCGGTGGAGCTGCACTTTTGGTTTAACACTGTTTCGTTTTTTAAAGGAGTAAAACTGTTAACGAAAAACTTAGGTGGTGACGGGCGTCCCGTCATCCTCATCATGAACGGACAGACCTGGTAGGACGTTTGGCAGCGACTGCGGTCCGCCCCTCTCCTGTCCTTTATTGTGTCTGCCATCCTTGAATTCTCCGCACACAATCCTCGGGAAATTTCCAGAAGTCCGCTGCTTCCAGAATGATTCTCCTGTACTCACGGGTAGGCCAAACATCCCGTCGGCCCCCCTTGTTGGGCCGTGCAAAGTAAATCCAAGCGAACACCACTTTACCGTCATCCATCCGGAGAACGGGCATACGCTGTTCACCTCGTGAATAAAAATAAGGATGCCCTTCCTTGCGATCGAAAGCTTTCAAGAGAGACTCATCGAACTCTATCAGCAGCCCCCATACAAGGGCATTCTCCTTGTGCTCAAGGTTCACAGCACCGCCGGCTCGCTTTTGGGAGTAGTAATTCCAAACAAAATCGTAGTTTTGCAACGTCGCGGGAAGGGCATTTACAATGAGAGAAGAGTCGTATCCATTTGATTCAAGCCAGGAGCGCAGATCCGACCTGTTCATACTGGAACCGTAGGCAAAAGTAAAGTCAGTGGCCATAAGGGAAAACTCCTAACAAAAATTGCCGTCCAGTACCCTGGACCCTGGTCGCAAGGCGCGACAGCAATCGCGTAGCGATGACATCTGTATTATACCGACACTCTTCTTAGGTCAACGGAGTTTGATCATTTTGCATTCATGTGTCACTGTTTTCGAAAGAAGGTGTTTTGGTCAGACTCGCCTTGTCATCAGTAGTCCGCCTTAGGAATTGTGAAAAAGAAGGCCGCACCCATACGCAATCACATTTCGAGGCTGGTCCAGTCAGCGGGGCTTATCTGTCCGTTGGTCATCTGGAATAGCTTGTTTACGGTGCGCTTGATAAAATCGCGGTCGTGGGAGATGATCATGTACCCGAGGTTGGATTCGCTAAGAATTTCGATGAGCCGGTGGGTGGTTTTTTCATCCAGACCGGTGGTGGGTTCGTCAAGGATGAGGAATTCGGGTTGCATCGCCAGGACGGTAGACAGAGAGACCAATCTCTTTTCACCGCCGGACAGTTTGTACGTGATACGCTCTTCGAATCCTGTCAGTTTCAGTGACTCCAACGTCTTCGAAACTGTTCTTCTCGCCTCGTCCGCACTTTGTCCCAGGTTAAGGGGACCGAAGGCAACATCTTCAATCACCGTGGGGCAGAAGAGTTGGTCATCCGAGTCTTGAAAGAGAAAGCCTACTTTGCCCCTGATATCCGCGAAATCATGCTCCTTCATCCGCTTCTTACCGAGAATCTCCACGTCGCCTGATTCGGGCGTCAACAACCCCATGATGATGTGGCAAAGCGTGGTTTTCCCACAGCCGTTGGCACCAAGAAGCCCGATGCGATCACCTGGTTCGATATCCATGTTCAAACCGTCGAAAATGTACCGGGAGCCATAATGGAAGCGTATATCTCTCAACCGAATCATGTATGCTCCGATTTCCGCTGCTGCCGAGTGTTTTTCAGGACTATCTAGTCATCCAGATCAGAGCGGTAAAGGCAAGGCTCGATCCCGCCATGGCGTAGTCATGGCGCTTCATCTCGTAGTGATGCAAAATAAAGAACTTCCCCTTGAAGCCTCGGCATTTCATCGCCTGCAGGACTCTCTGGGAACGATCGAAACTCCTCACCAACAACATCCCCACGAGGTAGGCATAGCTGCGATAGGTATGCATGTTGGTTCTCGGCCTGAATCCCCGAATCTTCATGGCATTCAGCAACCGGTGGTACTCATCGTGAATGACATGAATGTACCTGAAACAGAAAAAGAAAAGATGCACGAGCTTGTCCGGCACCCAGAGATGGCTCAGGGCATGCACGAGCGTAAATATCTGGGAGGTCCCCAGAAGCGCCACAACCATCAGTATGATGGAATTCGATTTCAGCGTTATCAAGAGCGCCTGGTGTATACCCTCACGCTGAATACTCAGTGGCCCTAAAGTGTAAATCGTCTCACCCGGGGTTGTGAACGGCAGGAAGACCCAAAGGAACAGTATGAAACTATTAACGATTGCGAGCCGAATGAGCACCCGGTGAATATCAAGCCTGGCAAACACCATGAGCCCTACAGGTAACAGGAGACTGATCAGTGTTGCTTCGAGATGGCTGTTCAAGGCGATAACAACTGAAAATACCAGCGTCACGATGATTTTGACCCTCGGATCTAGATGATGTACCCAGGTGTCGCCCGATGCGAATTCTTCCATGTCCATAACAGGATTTCCCTCTGGCGCCTTACTTACGATCTCCGCTTGAAACTCCACGCAAAGGCAGCGATACCCCCGAGGCCCAGAATCCAGCCGATTCCGCCGATTATGTCAGTCATCTTGGGACCACTGAACTTTTCTTCGAGCAGGAGCTTCTCCTGGTTGCCCAGCATCCGGACGATGGGCTCCAGCTTCTTGTCCAGCACGCTCTCCAGGGTGCGGTTCAAGCCTGCCTCGTCCATGGCCTGGGGCAATGGTGAGGTGGATGAAGGCGTTTTCGCCTCGACTGACTCCTGAGGTATCGACTGAACCGGCTTTTCAGTGGCCTTCTCCACCGCAACCGGAACCGGCGCGCTCACCTGCGCTCTAGACTGGCCTGCATGACGGGGAATATCGCCAGCGGCGAGGTTATATTCTCCCCGGTGACCCATTTCGGCTTCGAGTACTATCTTGAGCCCCCCGGTGAACGCAGGCAAATCCTCGAGCTTGAATAAATAAGCTCCCTTGGTATCTGTCTTCCCCTCTATGAGCTTCTTTCCCTGGTCGTCGAACACCTCTACGTTTGAATTCTGCGCTTTTACGCCTCCGCTGAAATAGCCGTCAACAATCACCCGGTCGCCTTCCACGTATGCGAAAACGTTCACTTTGTGTGCCACCGCGGGCGATGCGGTCAGCATGCCCATCACAATCATCAACACGACGGCCCCTAAGAGCGAGTCGAGCCGTCCTGGACTTCGAATGACGTAAGCCTTCACAGTTGTTTGGAACCTCCTTTCCCGACGATTCACTCATGATTCCTCCAGGAGGCCAGGGACAGATTTTGCGAATCCTTCCCGGCAAAGATCATGACCCCTTCGCTCACAGCATTTCGGGACGCACCCTACGGATGAATTCCACCACGAACACCGTTATCAACCCCTCGATGATCATCACGGGAACATGGGCAAGTACAACCAGGCGGGCCGCTGATTCCATGGAATGGCCCAGCGCCAGCACCAGCGATGCAGCCACAAGCACCCCGGACAACAGGATCGCCCCCGCGCCTGCAACGAACTCGGCTCCTATACGCACCGCAGAGTGGGAACTCTCGATGAAATACCTGCACAGAAACCCGAGAATAACGGCGGGAAAGGCCATGTTGAAGGTGTTCACACCCAGCGTTGTCAACCCACCGAACTCGAAGAGAACCGCCTGCAAAGTCAAACCGACGAATATCGCAGGAAAAGCAAGCCACCCCAGGAGCAGGCCGCATATACCATTGAGTATCAGGTGTGCGGCGGAAGGCCCGATGGGCACGTGTATGAGAGACGCCACGAAAAAGACTGAGGACAGCACGGCAACTTCGGGAAGCTTGTCATAATCCATCTTGTGAAGACCTATGGCGAGGCCTCCAAGGGTGAGAACGGCTCCTGCACCGAGGACCGGAACTGACAATACACCTTCTGAAATGTGCATGATGTGCCACCCTCGTGAATTGGCCGAAAGTGAAAGACTTAGCAGTCGGCCGAACGTTCACACGTTGCTTCGCGTATATTCTTGCTACGTTATTATTCAACGTGTCATCTGTCAAGGACGCCAAAAGAGACGGGAGAGAATCCGTTGACAGGTAGCACAAATACATTTATCATGTTATTCGGGGTTCGCGCTACAAAATTCTTCAACAAGGAGTTCTTGGTCATGAAAAAGTTTTTCCTCGCCCCTCTGCTCAGTCTTTTCATAATCACCGCTGTCTCCGCGGTATCGTGGGCCCATTTCGCCATGATCATCCCCTCAAATGACGTCGTGGGGAAAGATGACAAAAAGGAAATCGGGCTCCTCATCCAGTTCACCCATCCGTTTGAAGGCGGCCCTCAGATGCAGATGGATAGGCCGGAGAAGTTCGGAGTCGTAGAGGGCGATTCGGTCAAGAGCCTCCTTGACACGCTCAAAGAGAAAAAGGTTGATGGCAAGTCCACGTGGGAAGGGTCGTTCAAGATAACCAAACCGGCAGATTACGTGTTCTTCTTGGTTCCAACCCCTTATTGGGAGCCGGCCGAAGACAAGTTCATCCTCCATGTGACAAAGGTTATCGTCGACGCACTGGGTGCTGAGGAAGGGTGGGACAAGCCCATTGCAAAGGAGGCCGGGCTACCTGCAGAAATAGTTCCCCTCACCAGACCGTACAGCCTCTACGCGGGGAACATCTTCACCGGCCAGGTGCAAAGGGATGGAAAACCTGTTCCAGATTGCGAAGTCGAAGTTGAATTCTGGGGAAAGGGAAAGACCAAAGCGCCAACAGACTCTCACGTGTGTCAGGTGGTCAAGACCAATGAAAACGGCTGCTTCTCGTTTGCCATGCCCAAGGCTGGATGGTGGGGATTTGCCGCGCTCATGGATGCGGACAAGCCCATGAAGTACGACGGCAAGGACAAAAAAGTAGAACTGGGTGCGGTCCTATGGGTACACGCATACCCCATGGAATAGGTCTCCGTGGCCCAGGAACCATACATGGGCTGTGCGGAATCGAATGTCGGATTGAAGCCGGATTCATGCTCGGGAGGTTGTCGTCGCCCTTGAACGAGACGGAATTGGAAGGCACCTTTTATCCTATGTTATTCCATGGAGGGAGAATCGGATCAACCATAGAGCACCACGTCCCACAGACGGTCAAAGCCTTCCTGTTCCTCCCCGTCCTTTTTTTCATCTTCTTTTTCGCCCTCGTCTTCATCCTCGCCGTTGCCGTTACCATTTCCATTGCCGTTGCCGTTCTTGGTGGATGACTGCTTAGACCAGTCCACGTATCTCAGGTCAGGTTTGTCCGATTTGTCTCCGTTGCCTACCTTGCCATTTCCACCGTTTGCAGCTCCCTTGGCCAGAAGGATTCCAACAGCAGGTACGTGATTCTGTTGAGGCACTATCTCATCGGAAGTTGCGAAATTATTGAAAGCCCCGCTCAAAACCGTAGCATTAACTTCTCCAGGTGCTGCGAGTTGCAGGTGAACACAACACGC
>CAINUH010000154.1 GCA_903853735.1 uncultured Desulfomonile sp.
GACGACATCTTCAAAGAGCGCCTTCTCAACAGCTTCCTTGCCCTGATTTCCGAGGCTAGGACATGGAAACCCCATGCGGCTGATCAATCAAAGACGTCAGACAACTATGGAAAGCTTCATGGAGCGTCTACCGGTCCATTCCTGAGCGTTAGGCTACAACTGTGGCTTCGTGAATTGAGACGCATGGTGGCCGAAGTAGGTAATCCGCCAATCCTCCATTTTGCTGATGATCTTACGGAAGCACAACTTCGGAACCATTTGCCGTTAGTTCATTGCAGAGAATGCGGCTCTATGGGATGGGCGGGCGTCAAGCGTAAGCATGAATCTCAGGTGGATACAAATCTCCGAAACTTTTACTCATTATTCTTTCACAACGATTCGAAAATAGCGTTCCTTTTCCCTGATGAAAACCGGACGGCGGAAGACGCTCTGGATGGAGAGACTCACGACCTGTGCGCAGGATGTTTACGCCTGATGAAGGCGGAGTCTTCGGAGACTTGCGTTTCCTGCGGGCATGACAAGCTGATTCGGGTATTTCGCCCAAATTCAAGGACAGTTCTCGACGACAAGCTTGTGGGTTCTCATGACTGTCCGTACTGCAACGCCAAAAACAGCCTGACTGTATTGGGATCGCAGGCGGCCAGCCTGACCAGCGTGCTGATAGCTCAGCTTTATTCTTCGAGCTTTAATGACGACAAGAAACTGCTAACGTTCTCGGATTCTGTCCAGGACGCCGCACACAGAGCAGGTTTTTTCGCGGCGAGGACTTACAGGTTCAATTTTAGAACTGCGCTACACAAGTTTGTATTGGAGGAAGGCGAAGACAAGGCGCTGTCAGAGGCGGCTGAGGCCTTTTCAGATTACTGGAAAAAACGCATGGACCTAAAGACCTATGTGGCGACTTTTCTAGCGCCTCAGATGGAATGGTTTCAGGACTATGAATCTCTCAAAGGCACAGGTCATCTACCCCTGAACTCCACGCTGCTAGATGACGTGAACAAACGAATATCATGGGAGATTTGCTCTGAATACGGCTTTAGCTGCCGCATCGGGCGAACATTGGAGAAGACCGGATCTTCAATAGCCTACATTAACAAAGAACACTTGAACAATTTAACGCGGCAGCTTCTTGAGACTCTACAAAATGAGATTGGCGGATTACGAGACCTCGATGAATTCAGTCTAAAGCGTTTCTTGATAGGTGTAATAAGCAACCTGAAGAATCAGGGTGGAATAATCCATGCTGGCCTGACTGATTATATCAAGGGGCTTGCCAACACGTACATTGTCAACAAATCTCTCCACTGGATGCCGTCATTCAGCCGTAGATCAAGGATGCCTGTGTTCCTCACGGACAGGACCGGTACCCGATTCAATCAGGTTGTAAGCAATTTTGCGGGAAGCCGGACATGGTACATGGATTGGGCTGAAAGGTGCTTCTTTGAATTCGACCCGATGATCGCGTCGGAGACAGACCATCTGTACAGAATGGTTCTAAAGGCGCTCGTTAATGGAGGGCTGCTTGATGAGATTCAGGCCAAGAACCACTCGAAAGTCTGGGGGCTGAAACCGGAAGCTTTCAAAATAAGCTCAGAAGTACTCCAGTATCGTTGCGAGACGTGTGGGCACAACATTTCAGCGGCCGCTTCCGAGGCCAGTTTCTGGGAAAACACCCATTGTTTGAGGTTCCGTTGCGCCGGCAAATACAGATTGCAAAGTAGCCGCCCTGATTACTACGGGAGTCTTTACGCCAAAGGAGACGTTAACCGGATTTTTTCGGCTGAACATACCGGGCTATTGACCCGCGATGATCGCGAGGCCCTGGAAGAACGCTTCAGAGCGCCTGCCCGAACTCGTGAGCCATGGGACCCCAACCTTCTTTCATGCACTCCGACACTCGAGATGGGGATAGACATAGGCGATCTGTCATCGGTGATTCTATGCTCCACACCACCAACGCAGGCCAATTACCTTCAGCGAATCGGCCGTTCGGGCAGAACCGACGGAAACGCTCTTAACACCACTGTGGCTAACGCTCGACCTCATGATCTGTTCTTTTTTTCTGATCCATTTGAGATGATATCGGGCAATGTGGATACACCGGGCGTCTTTCTGAACGCGGCCGCGGTGCTGGAAC
>CAINUH010000155.1 GCA_903853735.1 uncultured Desulfomonile sp.
CATTGGTGGAATCGGCACGATCGAAGGACCGATCGTCGGATCGATTGTTTATGTTCTTCTCCAGCAATGGCTCTCAGAGTATCCAACGGATGTTCCATACCAGCCCCAATTGCTATGAGGGCATAACATCACCATATCATTGCTTTTTCCTGCTATCTTGCAGTTTCTTCCTACTGACTACAGTCACTGCGAGATGAGGGAGCGCTTTTGGCAAGGAGACTCCGGCTGCCGCAAGCAATTGTTCATGTATTCCTTGAGGACTCGGGATGTGGTGGGACGATCCTTTGTCGGGCATGACCATTTCGAGAGAGGTTAGAGTTGAGAGGGCATGGATTCCTTCCTCCACCGTGACATCAAGGGAAGCCCATGCTTTTTTCAGATATCTGATGAGCATGTATGCGAGCATTACCACCAGGGCATGACCTCGTGAGCTTTCCTCCGTCCGTACATTCCATGGCCGTAATTCCAGAAAGCCTGTCTTAGAAGTACGGAAGGCCTCCTCTACCATGGCAAGGTCTTTATACCGTCTATGAATAACGGCTTTGTCAATCTCAGGGAGGTCGCTCTTGATCACGTAACACCCGTCAAATTTTGCTTCCTCCTGCAATGCCCCCGCGTTTTCAATGAGAGAAAGGGTCCGATCAGTAACTGACAAGGCAAGCCACTTCTCTGTTTTGAGACGGTGTATCTTCCGTTCTCCGTCCCGCACTGCCGCATCAACGTGTGCCCCGGGATGAGTTGCAAGGTAAACATTCTTCCCGTGAAGGAATTTTAAAACGGCTTCCTTTTTCTGAGTACGGACATCTTCCATCTCCTGTGCTCTTGTGGGATTGCGCCTTAAGATGTAACGGATATCATCATGCACTACCTCACAGAGACTATCTTCGAACAGTTCCATCTGAATGATCCCGTTCTTCAGTAATGTTTCTATCTCCGGTTTTGTAATGGCGGTAATGTAGTGAAACCCTGCTTCTTTCAGCGTGTTAATCTGTCCGCTTTTTACCATTCCCCGGTCCCCGACGAAGGTGACCCGGTCACACCCGAAGCGTTCAACAGTTTTTTTCACCTGACTCTCAAAGGTAGACGGATCACGGGTATTGCCTTTGAAAAGTTCAATTGATGCCGGGTCTCCCTCTTCATCACAGAGAAGTCCTGCGACGATCTGTTTCTTCCCTGACTTTTTATCTCTGTTGTAGCCCCACTCAGCAAGTACGTTCTTCTCTCCTTCCAGGTAACTGCTCGTCACATCATAAAGGAAGATCTCCGGCGTTGTGGTCCTCCGTGTATGAAAAAGACGTTCCTCAATGGTCTTCTGATGCTCTGAGAGCCATGCGAGGTTCTTGTAGAGATGGTCTTCGGTGAAAGTCTCTGTGATTCCCAAGATATCACAGGCAGCGTGAGTCGAAGCAAGCCGTACCGCAGAGAGGCGTGAGCCCTGGTCAATGAGTCTTGCGCAGATCTGCCAGAGGGCAAGTTTTCCCTGCCGGTCGGTCCCCAGGACTTTTTCAATGCCTATCTCTTTAGCAATCCTGGTAATGCACCATACTGCCCCTATACTCAATCCCTGCCGTAATTGAACCTCTTTCAAAGAGGTAAGTTCGGTAAGATCATGTTTGTATTTCAACGCGAGCCGCAGTGCTTCCACTTCCTTCGGATCGCAGTGGGTAAGATTTGCAATGGTCCGGTTCTTGTTCTTTCCGTCCTCCCGGTATGCCTCTCTCAAGAGGGTACAACGATGGGAGATTTTCCCTGATTTTGTCTTTGTGAGGACATCTGTGATGTACATGTCTATTATATACTACATAGTAACCTAAATGTAAAGTTTATAATCTACCTAATACATGTCTATACATAATAACCACGTATTGCTATTAACCCTGTATTGTTCAGCAGTTATCGTATCAGTAAGGTGGAACATCCGATCCAAGTGTCAGTCTCCTGATCCTGGGCGTGATCGCCATCGGGGTGATCCTGGTAGCAGCGAGTATTCTGAGGGCAGTCATTCATACCAATTCGGATTCGAAGATAGAACGAGGCGACGAGGAGGAGGCGACGGAGGCGTACTTTTTAGTACGTCGAGGAGACGACAACGAAGTCAACGAAGTTAAATCGATGAAGGCGAATTGGTATCACTGCCTGACGAGGCTTCCCAGCCACTTCCTATCCATGCGAATGTATGCATCCAGAATGAGAGCGAAGCCTCGATAGAAATCGGTCGAGGCATGTTTTTCCACGGCACCACAAAACTCTCCGACCCAGTTTCCCAGGTGTAGCCTGAGAAACTCCTCCTGTAATGCAATGGTCTTGGCGATGGTTTCCGCAGCCTCTCCTTCACGGAGCCGCAGGGCCTCTTCTCGAAGGCAGAGTTGCCTCATGAAATCCAATTCTACAAAGAGATAATCGGCCGA
>CAINUH010000156.1 GCA_903853735.1 uncultured Desulfomonile sp.
CCTTCCAAGCCCCATGGAGCTGATATATCTTTCTTGGTAGACGTCAAGAAAACCGGACTTATGGCAAAATAGTCGGCGTAACGGGCGGTGGTCTCATTAATGTGCCCCGGTTCCTCCACGGAATAACCTATAATCCGATCCGGCCCCAGGATCTTTCTCGCCTCTCTCAGAGGCAGGTCTGCTTGACCGAGGTGAACGCCGTCTGCTTCAAGGGCAAGTGCCACATCGACCCTGTCATTGATTATGAGAGGAACACCTGCCAGACGCAGGACTGCTCGAATTTTCAGCCCTTCATCGAAGAAATCACGGGCTTCAAGGTCTTTTTCTCGAAGTTGAACGACGGAAATTCCTCCATGCGCAGCAGCCTCAACTATGTCAAGCGTGGACCGGCCCTGGGAGAAGGCCCTGTCTGTAACAAGATAAACCTCCCAGGATGCAGGATTTTTCATGCCTCAGTAATCCTTGTGCTCTCTGCCAAGTCTTCAGGCGTAATGGAATACAGCGCGTCGACGGTCTTCACCCAAAAGCTTCCCGGAGCCTTGGCTTCAGCAGCCGCGTTTTGGCCTGCCAATCCGAAAAAGGCCAGGGCGGCGGCGGCGGCTATCACAGCATCTTTTTCCTCGGCAAGAAAAGCTCCCACAATGACGCTTGCTGCACACCCAGTGCCTGTGACATAGCCCATCATCGGATCGCCGCCGGCCACTATGAGTGATCGGCTTCCATCTGTCACCAAATCCCGCTCCCCGGTCACGGCTATGACCGTCCCGAGGGATAGAGCTATGGAACAGGCAGTATCGACCGCATCTGGAACGTTGTGAACCGAATCAACACCTCGAGTGGATCCTTCTCGACCGGAAAGAGAAAGAACCTCTGAGGCGTTGCCACGAATTACGGTAGGGGGAGTGGATCCTATTATTCTTAGCGCAGTTTCAGTGCGAAGCTTGGTAGCGCCTGCTCCAACCGGATCCAGGACAATTGGCTTGCCTTTTGAAACCGCGATGTGGCAGGCCAGTTGCATCGCTTCGATCCACGTATGAGACAGGGTGCCGATATTGATCACCAGAGAGTTGGAAATGGCTGAAATATCTTCCATTTCTTCCGTGGCATGGGCCATTATGGGCGAGGCCCCCATCGCCAGCAATACATTTGCCGTCGAGTTCATCACCACGTAGTTCGTTATACTGTGGACCACCGGCTTCGAGGCCCGAATCCGGCTCAGGATCTCCCCTGCCCTCTCACCGTAATTGACCATGATTGGCTCCTCCTTGACGATCAGGAAAATCCATACATGCAAGAATCCGTGCGCGGGGAAAATTTTGATAACGTTAAAGCGGTTCCACGGTGACTCGTGATTCGTGCATAACATCCTTAAACGCGGCCGGATCACCCAGCACTTTGCCGATTATATTCACGGCAGACGCAGGAACGATCTCGCCTGGGCTGCTCATGGGAGTCAGTCCGAAAAAAATGCAAAAAGCAGCTCCTGTTGGCCAGTAACCGAGGTCTCCAATTTCTACGACTGCTTTGGCGCTGTCGTCCAAGGTAGACTCAACCGGTATGGTGAAGTATATTTCCTCTCCCCATGTGTTGAAAAAGGCCGTGAGCGGCAGAGCGGCAAAAACCTTCCGGGCCGTTAGGGTGTCGTTGAGTTCCGCCGCCATAGACATCTTTCCGATGCTGATCTTGATCTTCATGGCGCAACCTTTCTTTGGGACCAGCTTGGCCTGGTACAGCTACGAAAATGTGGATTCTCAGGTGCTCTCCGATCTGTTTGAGCGTGTATCCATATTTCCGGTGAGCGTCCTAGATAGTCTGGTTTCTCAAGGCTCTTGAATCATTATTAGGAATGACGGGCAAGAGAGACCCTCCCGACTGTAAGATTTCGTTTCTCACCGTGCCAAGTCTTTCATAGCGATTCGGTGTCAATCATTCAAATCCCTTATGCGTGTATGTTTCACCCTGCCACTAATTCTCTTCAAGCAGCATCTTCCCGATCCGGTCAACAATCCGATCCGCCCAATGTGACGGATAGGTAGCTGCAAGGTAGGCCATGCTGTAGTGTCTGAGTCCCCAACGCCACACCATAGCATCTGCTCTGCATTCCAGTTGCTCTTTGTAACGGGACCTGTCTCCCCGAGCCTGAGGCCATTCATCTTCCGGAGGCCTCTCGGAAACGACGTGGCCCAACTCCCGCAGGAAGGCACCTATAAACCGGTCTTCCGGCCAGCCCCGATGCTCCGGATGAATGACGACCGTGTACCTTCGACTACGTGCAGGACCTTCGCTTCTGGTGCTCATGCCCAGAGGCAAGCCGGTGTCCGGGATGACAACCATTGACGCGATTCTGTTTCCTGATAAAAAGAGGTCGAGTATATCGTCAGGGAGAAACGAAAAGGCTTTTTGAACGCGGGCCGAGATGAGTGCCATCACCGCACTATCCTGAAAAGGAACATCAGACCTCAGTTTTTGCCTGAGGTAGATTGGTATCGCATCATTTTTCTCATTCATTTGCTTGTCTCAGCGACTGTTGGCTACGTGTAATAAGATCGATTACTGTTGAGAATTTTTAAATCCGGAAGATAATCTCTACCAAAGATTCGGAAACATTTGTGTCTTGCCTGGGTCGACCTGAGACGGAACGGCAGCACCGTGGCCTGTCCATTTTCTCAGAAGCTCCTGATAATCCTTATTTGAGGGATCCATCGCAATGGCCTGCTGGAGTGTCCTAAGTGCATCGTCCGGTCGGTCGAGAGCGTGCTGAACTTCTGCAAGGATCTCCAGCATGTCCGGGCTGGTTCCGCCGGTAAGGGATGAGGCTTTCTCGGCAAGCCGCAACGCCTGTCCCGGATTCCGTATGGGCGGTTCCGGCGCCAAGGCGCGCAGAAGTCCAAGGGCTCCATAGCCGGGAGCAAAACCTTTGTCCAGTTCGATGGCTTTTTCGAAGTCTTTCAATGCCAGTTCATGTTCACCCAGCTTTCGGTATGCTGTTCCCCTGTCCTTGTACAAGACCGGTGACTGAGGATTC
>CAINUH010000157.1 GCA_903853735.1 uncultured Desulfomonile sp.
CGCCAGACTTGGATAAGATGTTCCCATACTTCCTCGTGGCCCTCGTCGTGGCAAACAGGATGGTTCGGAGGTCGCTGGCCTCAGCGAACGCCACCAGGTTCAGATACGGGTGATCCAGTTCCTGAGTCGAAAGGACAGCAAATTTCTGGGATGCCAAGAGGTTCCTGACTTCTGTTTCGAGTTTGATTTCTTCGCTCACGGCTTCTGGAACCTCCTTGCAGAACCGAAGAATCGGTGGGCCGGAATAGTATAGCAGTTCTCGAAATTAATTTCCGATTCTCAGCAGATTGTGATCATTCGAATCCTGGGAGCGCAGGCTTCCAGCCTGCATGGTGGCCTACATAATTAAAATAGGTTACCTTGAAGGCTACAGACAGATGTTCAGAAAAGAAACTGGTAAACGAATTTGACACAACCGATTTACCAAAACTAGAGAAATCAATCTGACCAACAGTTGGAGAGGATTTATAGACTACCGCGCCCCCTTGTGGTAGAGAGAATCAGACCTGCCGGTGTATACGCATCACCCTGAATGCTTTGTGTCGTGAGAGGAGCAAACAAATGATTGCTGGAAAGAAAACTCTGTGTAAATGGGCGAGTCCACTGTTGGCTTTGTCTATGCTCCTGCTTGCGGTGATGGCTGGCCTTCCGGAAAAAAGCAGGGCAGCAATAAGCGAAGAGGAGGCTCACTCCATAGGGGTTGATGCCTACCTCTACTTCTACCCGCTTATAAGTATGGACCTGACCCGCAAACAATCCACCAACGTCGAACCCGACAAAGAGGCCGGCCATGGACCGATGAACATGTTCGCAAATGTTCCCGAATACCCACCAGCGAACATGAAGCTTGTCGTTCGTCTCAATTTTGACACTCTCTACTCCGTAACGTGGCTGGATATCACCAAAGAGCCAGTGATCGTTTCCGTCCCCGATACGGGAGGTCGCTATTACCTCCTTCAGATGCTCGACATGTGGACAGACGTGTTCGCATCCATTGGATGGCGTACCACTGGAACTCAAGCGGCTACTTACCTCGTGGTTCCCCCCGGTTGGCGGCCAGATCTCAGAGATCGGCTCATTGAGGAGCTTAAACTCCCCAAGGACACCCAACGCATCGATGCTTCCACGCCTTATGTATGGGTTATCGGTCGCACGAGGACGGACGGTCCAAAGGACTACGATGCGGTGCACAAGATCCAGGCGGGATTCAAGATCACACCACTGTCACATCTCGGCAAAGACCCGGAACCGCTTCAGGTAAAGATCGATCCGACAGTTGACATGAAGACACCTCCCAAGAAGCAAGCGGATATAATGCCCGCCGGTATGTTCTTTGCCCATGCAGCCGAACTCCTGAAGCTGCATCCGCCACATTTCACGGACCAGCCAATCATAGCTTTGATGAGACGCATCGGTATCGAACCGGGCAAGAGTTTCGACATGAACCAGGTTGACCCAGCCGTAAAAAAAGCCCTGGAAAGTGTGCCGGAGCAGGCTCAAAAACTCATGGAGTGGAAGGTCCCAACCCTCGCGCCGGTCGTCAATGGCTGGTCAATGAACACGGATACCATGGGGGTATACGGCAACTACTACCTCAAGCGTGCCATCGTTGCTCAGCAAGGACTCGGTGCGAACCTGCCCCAGGATGCGATCTACCCGATGAATCTCTTCGACGAGTCAGGCAAGCCCCTCGACGGCGAGAACAAGTACACAATCCACTTTGACAGGGACACCATGCCGCCAGTGGACGCTTTCTGGTCAATCACTCTCTATGATCAAGACGGCTTCCAGGTGGCCAACAGCATGAACCGATTTGCCGTCAGCAGTTGGATGCCGTTCAAGTACAACCCAGACGGTTCGCTTGATCTCTACTTCCAGACTGAGAGTCCGGGTGCAGAAAAGGAGTGGAACTGGCTTCCTGCTCCCAAAGGGCCTCTTAATCTGGCCATGCGTCTTTATGCCCCGAAAAGGGAAGTACTCGTGGGCAGGTGGAATCCTCCGCCGGTCGTTCGGGTTCCGGATGTCCCAAAAGTGAGTGGAGGCCGGTAGAGGTCCACAGGTCTCGAACGAGTTGGAGGAAAGGTATGAAGGCATTTATTACAGGAGGACGCGGATTTGTGGGCTCCCACATGACCAGGTTCCTTGCGGACAAGGGGATCGAGGTGACCATCATGGCTCGCAACGCAAGACTCGGGCCTCACCTTGGGGAAAAGGTCAGAGTGGTGCGCAGATGCAACGAAACCGTGAGAATGGCAAGATAAGGTCGCCCTGCACGATGTTCTCATCAACCTGGCCGGCGTGTCGGTGATTCCATGAGCCAGCTTAAACAGATTGCGGGACTGATGCTGAGTCTGTTGATCGCTTTCGGAGTTGCCTCTCTGGGCAGGCTTTTTACAGATCTTTCAGTCAGCACGTGGTATACGACCCTTATCAAGCCGGCCTGGACTCCTTCAGGGGCTACGATTGGTACGGTATGGACGATCCTCTACACCTCGATGGGCATCGCTGCCTGGATCGTTTGGCGCCGCGGCGGTGTCGCTGTCCGGCGACGTCCCCTGGGGATCTATGCTATACAACTCCTCCTGAACGCAGGATGGTCGGCTCTATTTTTCGGTCTCCGGAGCCCGGGCCTTGCCCTTCTCGAAATCGTTCTCCTTTGGCTCGCCATTCTGGCAACCTTATCGACCTTTTTGCGTGTGTCGAGACTTGCGGCGCTCCTCATGCTTCCTTACCTGGTTTGGGTCGGCTTCGCTGCAGTGTTAAACGCACTCATCTGGA
>CAINUH010000158.1 GCA_903853735.1 uncultured Desulfomonile sp.
AGAATTCTCGTTATCTCCGAAATGTGTTGCGTAAGAAACCAGGAAACCATGTGAAAGTTTTGTTAAACGGTGACGAATACCTCGTCCAACTGGCGGAGCCGGTAAGGGGTGAAGTGACGGGGAATGTGGTCGCATTACTTGCCCGTGTCCCTGATCATTGTCCAGAGCTTGTGTTGGCCTTCTCCAGCGTCCGCCCAGGCCCCACCGAGGAAATTCTCAGGCACGGTACCGAACTGGGTGTTTCCCGATTCGTTCCCCTGATCGCTTTCAGGTCTAACCGTCGTCCCGGCGAATTGAAGCCAAGATGGAAGTTTATAGTCGAGTCCGCGACGGCACAATCAGGACGAACATCGCCGCCGTCAGTGGAGGCTCCAATCAGCTTCGATCAGTTCTTGGAATCCTGTTCAGGCTTAGGGATAAGGATAGTACTTTCCACTTCCTCAAGCGCTCAGCCGATAATGTCGATTCTGAAAGCCGATTCATTCCCGGCGGTGACAATCCTGGTTGGGCCGGAGGGAGGCTTAGAGGAGTCTGAGGAGCTACGAGCAGTGAAGGGCGGTTTTGTCGCTGCGAGCCTGGGTTCCAGGGTGCTCAGAACGGAGACGGCAGCCTTGGCAGCTGTGGGCGTTGTCGTCGCATGGGCAGAATGGACCAGCAGATCGATAGGTTAGACATTTACTGAATCCGGACGATTCGTGTGCTTTTGTCAAAACGTACTTGCGCTTCAAGCGATTGACCTGGGGTTTGCTTCATGATATTTTCGGTAATGACTACCGGAGAAAGGATATTCTTGCTTACGCGCAACGATTTTCCGTGCCATTTTGCAATTACTGTATATGCGCACGAGGTTTGTCGAAACGGCCGCACGTACGAGGAGAGTCGATCTTAGCGGTCAATTCGCGTGGCAGAGCGCGGATAATGCCCCGCGAATAATCTCAATCGTCGAGGTGTTGATGGCCACAAGGGATTTAGAGCAGGGTTTTCATCTGGATTACCGTACAGTAGCTATTCCAGGAACATATCTGCCGCCCTTCCCGGATGAATCGGCAATACTACACGCGATTCCTGAAATCGCGGTAGGACAAGTGCGACTAGACAAACCCAGCTTTCTTGCCTGGGTGGATTTCACTCTCGAACATCCGGACGAAATCTGGGAAATTGACGAGTCGAATGATAGTAAGACAATCCAGTACTTGGGTTTTCTCGAATTGTACGGTAGGTGGCCCGTCTTCGCTGTGGAAGTTTTCAGCTTCGACGAAGTCATGGAGGTTCACGACTACTCTCTGGTATTGAACGAACGTGAATTCATGTCCATCAGATCAGGTAAGCTTGTATACAGTAGGACGAGAGAGTGGCAACGGGAACGGCAGGTCCGAACTCTTAACGACAGGGCTCTAGTCAAGTATGACGAGGACTCACTTGAGGAGGCTAGAGAACTTATCGACGCCGCCATACGGGTCAGCGGTAGCGGAGCCGCGTATCTGCTAAACAACCGCGGACTTATTTGTTGGAAAATGGGCAAGACCGATGAGGCTAAACAAGATTTTCTCGAATCCATGAGCCTTGATAGGGGCAACGGAGATCCATATTTCAACATAGGGCTGATTTACTTCGACGAGTCCGATTACAGACGAGCCCTTCATTACTTGAAGATAGCCGTGGAAATCGACCCCTTGGACAGCCAGTTTCTGACGGAATTGGGGCATCTTTATCTGGAACTGGAACGTGAAGAAGATGCCTTGAAGCTGTTTCGAAAAGCCTTTGAGAACGACCCCGAAGATCCACAGGTGGATTTTCATCTAGGGCATTACTTTCTGTACAAGAAGCGTGATCCTCGGCACGCCATAAGATACTACGGCAAAGGGTTGAAGAAAGATCCTGAGGACCAGTTTGCCCTTGCGGATTTGGCAGTGGCTCACTGGATACTCGGAAACAGGCGTAAGGTCATAGGCATTGGCCGGACCCTCCAACGCCACGGCCATCTAATGCCGTACACTATAAGCCGCCTTGTCTATCTCAACGTTGAGATGGGCAATTACGAAAAGGCCTTGACATACTACAAGAAGGCTCTCACTCACTCTGAACCTTTTGAACCGGAATGGCTTCACTACAATGCAGCGATTATCTACGCCAAGACCGGTCAAGACAAACAAGCCCTTCGCATCTTGGATCTGGCTGTGAAGGCAGGGGGTGACGCCGTGGTCAAACGCGCCATGTCCGATGAGGCATTGAGACAGATCAAGAGCACACCCGACTTCAAGAGACTTGTCAAGCTCTCCGCCAGACGGCGAAACCGTTGATTCTTAGTTATTCAAGCTCTGTGAACCCAGAAAGGCATGAAAACACCCACTGCCGGAAAACTGGTTCTCGCAGGTGACGTAGGCGCAACCAAGACCAATCTTGGACTGTTCAGCTTTTCGGGAATCAGGCCCAAGCTTGAGGTGATGGAGACCTATTCGAGCCGGTCCTCGGCATCTTTGGATGATCTTGCAGCCATTTTTTTGGAGAAGCACCCCGAACCTGTTTCCGTTGCCTGCTTTGGAGTTCCTGGTCCTGTGGTGCTAGGACACTGCCGGACCACCAATCTTCCTTGGAACGTGTCCGAGTACGATTTGGAAAATAATTTCAAATGGGACAAGGTCGTTCTCGTAAACGATTTGGTGGCCACGGCAATAGCCGTAAGGGTCCTCGAAGAAGCTGAATTGTTTGAACTGAATAGAGGACGGCAGGATCCGTCAGGGACTATCGGGGTGGTGGCTCCCGGCACAGGGTTGGGGATGAGCATCCTGCTGCGCCGAGATAACCGATCCTATCCTGTTGCTTCCGAAGGCGGGCACGCAAGTTTTGCCCCCACAAACGAAAAAGAAATCGACTTGCTGAAATTTCTGCTGTGCTTCACCCCCAGTGTCAGCCTTGAGCGAGTCGCTTCAGGGCCGGGGTTGTTCACCATTTTTTCTTGGCTCAAAGATAGCAGTAGTTACCAGGAAGACCCCGAGTTAGCCGAGAGTATGCGTCGGGGAAACCCGGCGCAGGTCGTCAGTTTTGGTGCTTTGATCAAGAAAGATCCCCTCTGCATCGAGGCGCTTGATTTTTTTGTGTCCGTCGTTGGATCTGCAGCGGGGAACTTGGCTTTAACCGCTTCTACTACAGGGGGTATATACTTGGGAGGCGGTATTTGCCCGCAGATTCTACCCAAATTACAGGACGGTACCTTCATGGAAGCATTCAAGAATAAATGCCGGTTCCGAGAGTTCCTGATCAATATTCCCGTCTATGTGATTCTGAATGACAAGGCCGCCCTGATAGGTGCAGCCTGTTCGGCATTCGATCTCCTGCAATAAGTAAACTGCCGACCTGAGGCGCCTCCTATCGTCAGTCCAGTGTCTCATTAATTCATGGGGCGGTTCAATAATCCTGTTCATTGCTCCGATTGCTCATCTGCCGCCTGTGGAGAGCAAGTCGGTGCAATTGTATACTTGGACGAAGGGTTAACCAGGAAATCGCCTTCCATAAAATTACGACCTATGAGCATGGGATATTCCAAACCCGAGCGGTCCACCAGATTGACATCCACTTCTTTGAAAATGGTTCCCAGGCAAACCCCCAAACGAATCACCGGACGCTCCTGAAAGCGTCCAAAATGGCGCTTGATTCTCCTGTTTCCCACGATTGGGGCATCTACAGTTTTTTCTTTGCCCTGGTAATCTGAGATTTTCAATCGCACCCAGTTGCGCCCATTGCGTACGAACGGCATTGAGTCTTGGGAATTCAGTGAGCAAGTCACGGCTCCAGTATCAATTTTGGCCGACAAGATAACATCTCCTGGGCATATCGCAATCCGCTCCACCCATCCTACAACCAACCGGTCATTACTGTCCGCCGGCAAACTGGATATAAGACTTAGCATGAGAATCCCTAAAAATAATGCAGAAGCTATGGTTCGCCTGCCGAACATCGATTAACCTCGTTAGCCGACAAGCGGCCTTCAACTTGACGACAGCTCTCCCTGTGTGCCATCCAGTCATAACGAATTGTTATTCCTAACCAATAATAACATATTAACAGCGTTTAGGCAATCTTCATGCGCGGCGAACTTTACAGGTAAACCAAACAAAACCTGGGGCGTTGACATCCTAAATATGGGGGTATATAAGAGGGCAATTCTTGTTTCAGGACGCCGTCATCTGTAATTAGCCATGCAATATCAATATGCTAAGCTGAATAGACCAGGCAGGGCAACTGGAGTGGAGTAGCCATTCTTTGAACAGATTTTATGTTTGGGGAATAGCCCTAGTCCTGACGTTTCTCGGATTAGGGTTGTTCGTTTACAAGGCATATTTTCTCGGTTTTCCGATACATCCTGACACCAGTGTAAGAGTCTGGAATGTTGAAGCTCGCGTTAGTTTCGTCGCACGAGAAGAGCCGGTTAAGGTTTCTATTCTCGTACCAATGGGTACGGCCAGATTTGCCATCACCGGAGAATCTTTTATCTCAAACGGATATGGCATTCTGGTATCGAACGACGAAAGAAATAGATGGGCCACTTGGTCAATCCGCAAGGCCACCGGCAGGCAGAATCTTTACTATCAAGCGACCGTGAGAAGTGTGCGCGCATCGGCGATGTCACCGGATGAAGAACCGCCCCAACCTTTGGATCCAGGTTTCCAGGGCCCTGCTCTTGAAGCGGCTAATGCTCTGCTGGAAGAGATTAGGGCGAAGTCCGCCGACACGGTGAACATGGTGTCTGGACTGATAAAGTCGCTCAACGAGGATCCTCCAGGGACAAGCGTAAGACTTCTTCTGGGTGATCAGCCGAAGCCGGAAAAGAAGGTCGAAATGGCAGTCCGTTTGCTGGCCCAGGCAGATATAATAGCCAGGGCCGTCCACGGGATTCGCCTGCGTGAAGACAAGTTTGATTTTTCGAAAAACATTCCCCTCATTCACTGGCTGGAGGTCTATCACAAAAAGAAGTGGATCTCGTTTAATCCTATGACTGGAAAGGCCTCGGTTCCCGGGGACTGGCTGGGGTGGTGGCGAGGAAAACAGAATCCAGTCACACTTGAGGGCGGTGAAAAGCTTCGAGTGAGGGTTGCCATAAGTCCTCGATTGGAAGAGGGTATTAGTGCGGCGCTGGAACGAGGCCTGCTTGCCAATCCACTGCTTCTGAAATTCTCACTTTTTAGTCTGCCGGTAAGTACACAGGCAGTTTACCGGGTATTACTAATGATTCCCGTAGGTGCCCTATTACTCGTCGTGTTTCGTAATGTGATCGGTATCCGGACATTTGGGACTTTCATGCCGGTTCTTATAGGGCTGGCATTCCGGGAGAGCGGCCTGGTATGGGGAATCATTCTGTTTTGCGTCGTGGTCGCTCTCGGGCTGACTGTGCGTTTCTGGCTGGAGAGACTGAAGCTGCTTCTGGTGCCGCGGTTGACGGCAATATTGACCGTTGTAGTGTTGCTGATGATGGCCCTGAGCATATTGACTCACAATCTGGGCATTCATCTAGGGCTGTCCGTTGCGTTGTTCCCAATGGTCATATTGACAATGACGATTGAAAGAATGTCCATAGTCTGGGAAGAGCGAGGTCCTGGGGAAGCTCTTGCCTCGGGATTCGGGAGCCTTTTGACAGCGATCATCGCATGCCTGGTTATGAATACCAAGAAAGTTGAGCATCTGGTATTTGTCTTCCCTGAACTGCTATTGGTTGTATTGGGAGCCACTCTGATTCTAGGCCGCTATACGGGATACCGCCTCATGGATCTTCATCGGTTCAGAGTGCTGGCAAGAGGTTGACCAGGTGTTTGCAAGTCCACACGCACTAAAGAGACAAGGAGTCCTGGGCATCAACAAACGTAATGCCGACTATGTCTTGAGATATAACACGCGGCGCCTGTACCCCCTGGTCGATGACAAACTGCGGACAAAGGAACTGGCTCAACGTAATGGGATTAATGTTCCGGAGCTTTACGGCATTATCGAAGTGGAAGGACAAGTCAGAGGACTGCCGCTAATTGTCAATGATTATTCTGAGTTCGTGATTAAGCCCGCTCACGGGAGTGGAGGTGCCGGCATATTGGTAATTTCCGGACGGATTAACGGAAAATTCAGAGAACTCGACGGCTCACTTATCACGTTAGATGAAATGAACTATCATGTTTTTAACATTTTGAGCGGACTATACAGCCTCGGTGGGCAAACAGATAAGGCATTCATAGAATATCGGGTAAAATTTGACCCGATTTTTGAATCCATCAGCTACCAGGGTGTGCCGGACATAAGGATCATTGTTTTTCTGGGTGTACCCGTAATGGCCATGGTTCGACTGCCTACTCTTATGTCACGCGGCAAAGCCAATCTTCACCAGGGGGCGCTCGGCGCAGGGATTGACATGGCTACCGGGACAACTATGACTGCGGTCTGGCGAAACGAAATAATATCCGAGCATCCGGATACCGGAAAAAATTTGAAAGGAACCACCATCCCACATTGGCAACAACTCTTGGAAATCGCCGCCAAGTGCTATGAACTGACCGGATTGGGTTACCTGGGAGTTGATATTGTGCTGGATGGCGACAAAGGTCCGTTGCTCCTCGAACTTAATGTCAGACCCGGACTCAACATCCAGATTGCCAATGCTTCAGGACTCATATCGCGACTTGAACTCGTTGAGCGGCACCAATGTGGCCTGGATACCTTGGACGACAGAATCTCCTTTGCACAAGCGCATTTCGCATCCGGCATGTGAACTACTTGAGTGCAAACACCCGATCGGTTCCCAGTCCAGCCCAACCGGAAAGACGCGCTCTGTTGCCTATGGCCACTGTCCAGTGCCTAGCCGGTCAGCAGCCTGTTTTCCGCTTCTTCCAAACGTGTTTGTAATGCTTCCCACTGAGTTTCCAATTCCTTGATATCTCGTGCAAGAACTGGCTCCTCTGCTAAGAGGGGCACTACCCGATCCCTTTGGGTACAAACAGATTGGTCAGAAAGCAGGGTTTCTATTTCCTTCCTTCTTGTTTCCTTGACCTCTATCTGTTTTTCAAGCCTTCGAATTTCTTCTTTTATGGGTGCCTGTATCCTAGACAGCGCCATCCTATTCTGAGCCTCCCTGCGTTTGCGCTCTTTCCGGGATCCTCTCGTAGTGTCGTCCACTATCTCGTTTGCAGGCGGCACCGGTCGTTGCACTGAGGTTTCCAGTTGTTCTAAATCGATTTGCAGTTTTTTTTGTCGATAATCATCGTAATTCCCAAGGTAATATTCCGTCCCTCCACCATCTATCTCCAGAATCCCAGTGCATATCCCGTTCATGAGACGCCTGTCGTGGGTTATCAGAACCAGAGTGCCCTCGAACTTTTTCAACCCGTCTTCAAGTATCTCGCAGGAGGATATGTCCAGGTGGTTGGTGGGCTCATCCATAAGTAGAAAGTTAGGCGGGTTGAGTAATATCTTTGTCAAAGCCAACCGGCTCCTTTCTCCCCCGCTCAACACCTTGACCTTCTTGAGCACATCGTCGCCGGAGAACAGGAAAGCTCCCAACAGATTTCGAACATCTTGTTCGGGGATTTTTGGCGAAGCCGAATATGCTTCCTCCAGAACCGTCAAGTCTGAGTTGAGTGTTTCGTACTGATGCTGAGCGAAATAGCCAGGCTTGACCAGGTGGCCATAGGTAGCCGTTCCATTGTCGTACGGAAGCACTCCGGCCATAATCTTCATAAGTGTCGATTTTCCTGCTCCATTGGGTCCCACAAGACCTACTCTATCACCGCGCTGAACCGTAAAATTCAAGCCGCTGTAAACCGTCTTGTTGCCAAAACTCTTTGCCAGGTCACGTATTTCCAGAACCCGCCGTCCGGAGTGAGAAGGCTGCGGAAACTTGAATTTCAGGCTCTTGGGCCGCTGGGGAGGCTCAACAAGTTCCATTTTATCCAGCATTTTAACGCGACTCTGAACCCGGCTGGCGGTTCTGGCCTTGACCCTGTTCCGATTTATAAATTGTTGTATACGCTTGATTTTCTCCTGCTGGTTTTTGAACGAGGCCAAGAGAACATCCTCCTGCATTTGCCGGTTTCTGTCGTAATCGTCGTAATTGCCGGTGTACAGGGATACCTTACCTCTCTCTGCCTCGACCACCTTGCTAATGAGACGGTTCAGGAAAGCCCGATCATGGGAGACGAGCACCATCGCCCCTTTGAATCCGATCAAGTAATCTTCAACCCACAAGAGGCTTTCAAGATCCAGATGATTGGTGGGCTCATCGAGCAGGAGAATATCGGGTTCGGCCAGCAAGATCTTTGCCAGCGCCACTCTCATCCTCCATCCGCCTGAGAATTCGCTCCAGCGGCGTCTTGAATCATCCAGGTCGAACCCAAGGCCTTGAAGCACTTTCAACGCCCTGGCCTCGAGCGTGTAGCCTTGGTAACGTTCAAACTCACTCTGGAGGCGTCCGTGCTGCTCAAGCAGCGATTCAGCGTCATTGCTGTCCTCTGACAGAATTTCCATCTGCTGTTCCAAACGGGACAGACTGATCTTGATTTCTCGAAGCTCATCCGACACGTTCATAATCTCTTCAAGAATCGGCCCATCGTTACCGCGTATGAGTTCCTGGTGAAGAACCCCCATCCGGATCCTTTTCTCTATGGATACGTCACCTTCGTCAGGGCTGATAACGCCTTCCATCATTCCCAAAATGGTCGACTTCCCCGCCCCGTTAGGTCCGACTATGCCAACCCTGTCCCCGCGGTGTATGCTTAAGTTGACCTGCTCAAAAAGGGGTTTTCCGTTGAAAAATTTTGCGACATTGTTCAGGAATATCAAAATGTGGCTCCCGCGTCTGCCAGAAACTTAGTCCCAACTTGAATGCAGAAATGCCTATCCCATTATCTTGTGCAATAATTGGTGCGCTTCTTCTCATACCAAAAGATGTGCTCGAAAATCAATAGAAGCAATGTTTCGGGTAAGTGTCGGGCACCTGTTCTACCGTGACCGTTCAGCATTCGTTCCCAAGGCGTCTCGAATATGCAAAATGTACTCTCATATCAACCGCTGAAAGGCGAGCGTTTCTCGATTGTGTGGACTCATGATAGGATCATTTCAAAAAAAGTGGGCATTTGAACAGTAACCTGCGAGAGTGATTCTCTTCAGGCGGTGCGAGAAAACTCAAAAAGGAACTTTTATCAGTTACAATGTCGAGCCAAACCATGAAAAAGCATTTGCTGAAGACTATGACCCGCCTTGCGGGAAAAGCCATCGGTGATTTCGGATTAATTGAAGACGGAGACCGAATTCTAGTGGCTCTTTCAGGTGGCAAAGATTCGTGGTCGCTCCTGCACATTTTGATGGCTCTGCGTCAAAGAGCGCCTGTAAATTACGAGTTGGCCGCGACTACTGTCCATCCCGGCGCCTCAAGCTTTGATCACAGCGCCTTGGGAAAGCGTCTTGCTCAGGACGGCATTAACCACTATGTGATTCCTGGCAACATTGTTGGAATAGTGAATGACAAACTTGATGAAGGCACATCCCCATGCTCTTTGTGTTCAAGACTGCGGAGAGGAATGCTTTATACATTCGCTGCGAGGGGTGGCTGGAATAAGATAGCATTGGGGCACCACCTCGATGACTTTGTGGAGACTTTTCTCCTCAACCTTTTTTTTAACGGGTCTATTAAGGGAATGAGCCCGAATTTACTCGCAGATGATGGACACAATAGAGTAATCAGGCCACTGGTCTATATCAAAGAAGCGATGACCCGCGAGTTTGCCCAAAGCCTTGGAGTGCCCATCATTGGCTGTTCATGTCCCTATCAGGAAATGGGTGGTTCACGGCGACAATGGGCAAAGGCCCTGTTGGCACGTCTCGAGAAGGACGTGCCGGATATTAAGTCCAGCATCCTTGCGGGTATGGGGAACGTTCGACACCGGCATCTCGTCATACGCAAACGAGATTAGGTTCGCGCTCAGGACTTAGTGTGGAAGGCCTTAATACATGAATGTCCGGCGATACCTGATCGGGGTTATGTGGTTTGACGCCATTTTCCTATTCCGAAAAGAATTGAAAAAATGGTATCATAAGGTGCATGGAGAATGCTAACCAGGTCCGTCGGAATGGGTGCCTGACGTCTTCAGGAAAAGAGAATCCTGCCGGGAACCGGCTTGCAACCCAATATTTGCTGGGATTGACGCACATCGCTTTTGGAGCCGTTTTCTCTAGTTTGATACGGAAAAAGAGGATACAGCATGTTCACTGGAATTGTTGAAGCTCAGGGCCGGGTAACGGGAATTGAACAAGAAAACCCGTTCATAAGGTTGAAAATTACGACCAATCTTGATTTGTCCGACGTGAAGCAAGGAGACTCGGTTTCCGTAGATGGCGTTTGTCTCACAGCCACTGTGTGGGACACTTCCACGAGTGAATTCATTGCCGACGTTTCACCGGAAACTTTACGGGTGACCACCCTGGCCGGGTTAAAGATAGGGTCACATGTTAACCTCGAAAAAGCCTTGCGCATGGGGTCTCGGATCGGAGGCCACATGGTAGCGGGCCATATTGACTGCGTTGGGAGGATATTTGAGAAACGTTCCTCGGGGCCCGGTTTTCTCATGGGCATTTCGGTGGATTCCGGGCGATATCTTATTGAAAAAGGCAGCGTGGCTGTGGACGGTGTTAGTCTTACGATTAACCGAGTGCAGGGTGATCGATTTTGGGTCATGCTCATTCCTTACACCTCCCAAATCACTGGGTTGACCCCAAAAAGGATCAATGATAGGGTAAATGTTGAATTCGATTTGGTAGGAAAGTATATTGAAAAATTGATATCAACCAGGCCGAAGAATTCCGGCTTAGACGAACAAGCCCTTAAAGAATATGGATTTATGTGAAGGAGGATGCTCTAATGGGGCCGCTGGCTACCGTTGAAGAAGCAATTGACGAAATTAAACAAGGCAGGATAGTAATACTCGTTGACGATGAAGACCGGGAAAACGAGGGCGATCTGACTATGGCCGCCGAGAAGGTTACTCCAGAGGCCATCAATTTCATGACCAAGTTTGGCCGTGGCCTTCTATGCCTGTCAATGACGCGAGCAAAGATAGAGTCCCTAGACGTACCCATGATGGTTGCCAACAACAAGTCCCCTTATGGAACCGCTTTCACGGTTTCCATAGAGGCTGCGCGAGGTGTGACCACGGGAATTTCAGCCTGTGATAGATGCGTGACGATTCTCACTGCAATTGATAAGGACTCGGTTCCGAAGGATCTTATATCTCCCGGCCACGTTTTCCCGCTAATGGCTCGTACAGGCGGGGTCCTGGTGCGTGCAGGCCAGACGGAAGGGAGCGCGGATCTCGCTCGGTTGGCGGGATTTGAGCCGGCAGGAGTCATCTGCGAAGTGATGAATGATGACGGCACAATGGCCAGATTGCCGGACCTGGCAGTGATGGCGGAAAAGCACGGCTTAAAAATCTGCACGATCAAGGATCTGATTCAATATCGAACACGGAACGAAAGATTGGTCAGACGGGGTGCAGAAACGGTTCTTCCGACAGAATTCGGAGGTGATTTCAGACTGATAGTCTACGAAAATGACGTGGACAATCACCATCATGTTGCGTTGGTAAAAGGAGAGATTACCCCGGATGAGGCTGTTCTTGTGAGGGTGCATTCCGAGTGTCTTACCGGCGATGTTTTTGGCTCTAGACGGTGTGACTGCGGAAACCAGCTCGAAAAGGCGATGCAGATGGTGCAGGAAGCAGGGAAGGGAGTCATCCTCTATATGCAGCAAGAAGGTCGGGGTATAGGCCTTTTGAACAAAATAAGAGCCTATGCTCTTCAAGACCAAGGGTGCGACACCGTTGAGGCAAATTTGAGACTTGGTTTCAAGCCGGATCTCAGGGATTATGGCATAGGAGCGCA
>CAINUH010000159.1 GCA_903853735.1 uncultured Desulfomonile sp.
ATGATTTTTAGACCCTTTTCGTCATGTACATAAAAGATGTCGGCAGCTTGATCCACCTCAGTGGTTATCTTAGTAAGGATTATGTTCAGTCCTATTGAGAAAAGTTGCCTGGTGATATCGTAGAGCAGACCAGGCCTGTCATGGGCATAGACTTCGACGATAGTAGCCCTGTCCGAAGCCGCATTATCTATCTCGACCTTCAAAGGGAAACGAGGTCTCGAACTATTTCCGATAAATCCACCAGCTTGTCTTCTCGCCGCTACAAGGGCATCCACGTCGGCCTCGCCTCTCATCACACGGCGAAAGTCCAAGAGGAAGTGCTCCCAGCGATTAGGGTCATCCAGAGGTCCTTCCGGCATGTCATTCACGTGTAAGGTGGCTACCACTACGTCTCCGATCGAGTGACTCCAGGCGCTGAGAATGTTGATTCTGTTGGCCGACAGACTGCCTGCTATTCTAAAAAAAAGACCTCGTCTTTCCCGAGTAATCAGTGTGATCGAACTGTACCCCGGCCTTATGTGGTCAACCTTTCCGGCTATCACATCGCCCGGTTCGAGAGAAATCTGATCATGCTCTTTCAGATAGGACTGAAGATCAACGTAATGTTCTGCAATGACTCCAGGATAAAAATCCAGAAAATATCGTGATCCGGCTAGACACAGGAATTCCTCCAATTCAGGTCCCCGGCAATTAACTGGTACAAGTTCCCGGACGACCGACTTGATCTGACCAATCCAGTCTGCAAGATCCTCACCTTCCATCCCCTCGCCCTCTATTACGTCAAGAGTCCTGTAATACAATTCTTCCAGGAGCATTTTGCGCCAGGAATTGAACGCGGTAAATCCGACAGCCCTGAGATCTGCGTGCGTGAGCAACATGAGAAGATCAAGTCTCCTCTTGTGCATTACATTTTCCGCAAAACGGTTGACCAAGGGTTCGTCGTGAAGATCTTTCTTGAAAGCCAGATGAGTCATTGAAAGATGATTGCGAATCAAAAAACACACTTCATCTATGCTTTCCGGGGGAAGGCCGAGCCGTTCCAAAACCGGCAAGGCAATCTCCACCCCACGAACTTCATGGCCTGGTCCTCTTCCTTTGGCTATGTCGTGAAACAGTCCCGCGAGGTAAAGAACTTCCGGCTTCTCCAGTCTCGAAAAAATCGTGTGCAGCAATATATCTTCCCGGTTGGAGTCGGAACTGCCGAACGAGTCTATGTTTTCGAGGACTGCCACGGTGTGGAGGTCAACAGTGTATTGATGGTAGACATCGTGCTGAGGAAGGAACCGAATCCATTGAAATTCAGTGATGAAGCGTTCCAGGAAACCTATTTTCATCATCGCGTTCAAAGCGCGGGCCACAGATCCTTTTGTTCTGAAAATATCAAGGAACAGAGAGTTCGCCCCAGGGTCTCTTTGAAGTTCTTCATTTACGAATTCCAGCCGCCCTCTGATCAGATCCACGAGACGAATGTCAAGGTCACAGCCGGTCGCGGCAATTTTTCGGAAGGCGTTGAGCATTTCTTTTGGATCACGCGCAAATATGTCCGGAGAGAAGTGGTTAATGCCTCCGGATCCAATGTAGAAGAATTCGTCGAGTTTGAGTCTTTTGACTTCCGAAGCAATCTTTGGCCGCAGGAAGAGCCTGGCCTTGGCCCGGATTCTGCGACCAAAGAAATCCAATATTGCGGCATGGCGGTAATATTCACGCATCAAACCTTCTACTGCCCGGCGTTCACTGGTATCTATGAAACCCATCTGGTCCGCGAGAATCGACTGCGCGTCAAACTTCAGGCGATCATCACGCCTACCCGCAAGGAAATGCAGCCCAGCCCGGACTTCAGCCAGAAAACTCATCGCTTCCTTGACCTCTTCTACTGCCCGGGGGCTGCACACGCCGGCGACTGAAAGATCATCAATGCTGTTACAACCAAAGATTATGCGTGCGAGCCATCCGATTAACTGAATATATCGCAACGAGCCCGGCCCCTCCTTAAGGTGAGGCTCAAGGAGGTAAATGGTGTGCCCAAATTTCTTTGAGGATTTAAGAATTTCTGCCTCAATTCTCAAATACAAGTCGAGAGGATCCGCCTCCTGCACCATGCCTTTTGTCTGTATCAATAAGTCTCGGAATATTTCCTTAGCTCCCCAAATCAGCCGGACGTCCAGGAGTGATGTAAGAACCGCTAAATCCTTTTCAGCCTCCTGGCGGCACTCTTGAACGGTTCGCACTGAATGGCCGAGTTCTACCCTGGAATCCCATAACATATAGAGCATGCTGCGAATTCCCCTGTAAACCCCTTCAGGGGCATCTTCAGGTCTCAGGAACAGGATGTCTATATCCGAATGTGGGCTCATCTCCTTTCGGCCATATCCGCCTAATCCCACAACGGCGATGCTGTCTTTCCAGTAACCGAGGAAGTTTTCAGCGAGCTGTACCAGTAATTCATCGTAAACAGGATGCATTCGGCAGATTTTTCGATCCGAGGCTTCTTCGGATCGATAGCTTGCTATTCCATCCCGAATCCTTTGAATCTGGGCTGAACGGTCGTGATCGGCAAATATGAATCGCATAAGATTAGGATTACCTTGTAAATCTCCAGGTCGCGACTATCTAGGTCTGGATATGAGAGCCGGCAGGGCGAGTTTCAATAAGAGTTCACCACATAATCGTCTCAACCTCTGTCATTTGGACTTCCCAGATACTTGACGGCGCCATGGGCAATCCCGTCGGCAATCAAGTCCACTTGATCCAGACTACCTAGCCGGTCCCGGTCGCGGCCATTACTTATAAATGCACATTCCACCAGAATAGATGGCATTTTGGCTCCCAGGAGCACATAGAATGGAGCTGTTTTGACTCCCCTGTCCCTGGCGGAAGGATCTCTCCGTAAAACATTTCGTGCAAGAGAGTTGTGAACGGTTCTGGCAAGGGCGTCCGACTCGCTCTTCTTAGAGGTTACCATAAGGTCCAGCAAGGCAACTTCCAGATCCGACATTCTGGATAGTGGGATGCCGTTCTCACGCGCTGCCACCCGCATGGATCCCTGCGAGGATGCCTTGCTGAGATAAAAAGTTTCTATCCCCTTCGCTCGGGAATCACCGAATCCGTTGCCGTGGATGGACAGGAAAAGGTCGGCATTCAACGAGTTAGCAAAAGAAGTTCGTTGGGAAAGAGTCATATAACTGTCGTCAGTTCTCGTTAGTATTACCCTGCTTCCGGGCATCAGCCCTTCCAGACGTCTTTTGAGTCGCTTTGCAATATCGAGCGTCAAGTGCTTTTCTTTGATTCGACCATCTTGTGAGACTGCACCTGGATCTTTGCCTCCGTGGCCGGGATCTATTACTACGACAAAGCCCTTGGGTTTAGCCGCCGTGACCTGGCTTGGCCGCAACCCGTCGGTAATGGTTGCAGGCGGCACAGAGGCAGTCATCACAACGCTTTGATACCCGACTGTCGACCTGTTCATCTGCAGAAAATAGGGGTTCCCTGCGTGAATCGGGCTGGACCGTTGTGAAGACGGTTTAGGGTCACATTTCAAAACTGGTGAAGTGGCTGAGGGAGAGACTGACACGACTGACAAAGGAGCTACCGGGACCGCTATTTCCTGAGATTTCTCAAGGAGTTCGCTTGCCGCTGAAGAGGGTCCGACTTGAGCAAAAGACGTCGGTTCGCTGACTTGTTTCGAACCGGCGACATTTCTAGCCCTCCGGTGCTGAGCTTTCTTCAGTTCCCTTGAACCGATCAAAATGTAAGGGCTCTTTCCGTTGGCACTAACAAAATCTTCCAAGTACCTGACGGCGTTGTCAAGGTCTTCGATGTTCCCGCTGCGCCTGTGGAGTGCCAGGGATGCCCTGCCGGCAAACAACAGGCCCCTGGCACTACTCTCTTGTCGGGCCTGGTGTATGGCCAAGAAAGACTTTATGACTCGATGCCAGTCATCTCTCGTGCCGACTGAACTCTTACACAACCATTCAAAAGCTTCGTATGTTTTAAAAAATGAAGGGGTTTCCTGAACGCTTCGAGATTTCCGTCCATGTGCATCAGACGCCTGCATCCACAGCGTCAGGCCGGCCCACGTAGCTATATATATCACTGCTAAACAGACAGTTCTTTTCATGGGATATTTCCGGCAAGGTCTCCGGTTCAAAACCGAGCAGTATTGATTATCCGACAACCGTCCTTCTCAACGCCCTTTTTCTTGTCCTCAAACTCCTTGGACCAAGACATGAACGTATGATTGCTTCCTGGATTTGTTTTCCGGAAAACGTTTGTCTTTAGCCCGTATGCAGATCACCTCGCTGGGAACCTGGTCTATAGGCTCACAAGAACGGGCGATTTTTTCATGGAGTTCGACAGGAATTGTCAAACTTGATTTGCGTAATTTCCGGAACATGGCCACCTCCTAAGTCATTCTAAATTAAGTTATATCAAATATAATCAATATATTCAAGATAATCTCTATATATTACATTAACTAATTTCCTTTGACCGACGGCCCCACCATTGTTAGACTCTGGTTGGTGGGTTCAAATACCGGTCTGGAAGAGTTTGACAAATGAGTGAGGACCAGGAAAAAAAGAGCGGGTTTCTTAGTCGCATTTTCCGGAGAGAGAAATCCGAAAAGCCGGCGCAGGATCGCCCTACTGACTCGGCAAAGGATGAAACCGACTATCTTCCCCCCGAGGAGTCACCGCCGGCAGTTATGGACGAGGCTCCCAACCAGATCATTGTCAATGGAGATTCGGTAGATCAGGCGACTGGTTTTCTCAGGCTGAAGTCCGGGCTGGACAAGACTCGAAAGGGTTTTATTCGGAATCTGGATGAAGTTTTCCTGGGACAGAAACAGCTTGACGATGGAGTGGTGCAGCGGCTCGAAGAAGTGCTGATTACCGCGGACATAGGCGTACAGACTTCGTACGATTTGCTCGAGAATGTGACGGACCGGGTAAAACGGAGAGAACTGGATAACCCTGAAAAAGTCCTCGAGCATATCAAAATCCTTATCAAAGACATGCTTACTGAAGTCGAGGCCCCTTTGAGAGTTGGGTACGGTTCGGAGCCATTCATAGTAATGGTGGTCGGTGTGAATGGTTCGGGAAAGACCACTACAATAGCTAAGATAGCTGCCAGACACAAAGCGGCGGGTAGAAAGGTGATGATGGTGGCAGGCGACACATTCAGGGCCGCTGCTGTGGAACAAATGGAAATATGGGCGGAACGCGTCGGATGCCCTGTGGTGCGTGGGAAGGAAAAGGCCGATCCATCCTCAGTTGTTTTTGAAGGCGTTCAAAGAGCCATAAAAGAAGATTTCGAACTCGTGCTCGTAGACAGCGCGGGTAGGCTGCACACTCGAGTACCGCTTATGGATGAGCTAAAAAAAGTGCGCCGAACCATAGCCAAAAAACTACCCCAGGCCCCTCATGAAACTCTTCTGGTAATTGACGCATCCGTGGGACAGAACGCCATCCTCCAGGCAAGGACATTCAACGAGACAATTCCTGTTACGGGCATCTGTCTTGCCAAACTGGACGGCACTTCCAAGGGTGGTGTCATTATTGGAATTTCCAATGAGTTGAAGATTCCTATCCGATTCATCGGAATAGGAGAAAAAATGGACGATCTTCGGGACTTTAATGCCGGTGATTTTGTCGAAGCTCTTTTCGAGACGGAAAAAGCCGTGGTACAATGAGGATGCTTGACCTATGAAAGCCATACAGGTGAGGACACAATCGAGAATTCAGTTTGTTGACATAACCTCCGAGGTAAAGGACGCCATCTCTGTGAGTGGTATCCGTGAAGGGCTGGCGTTGGTTTTCGTTCCGCATACCACCGCTGCCGTAACAATCAACGAGGCCGCAG
>CAINUH010000160.1 GCA_903853735.1 uncultured Desulfomonile sp.
ACAACCAAGCCGGCAAATCTCCGCGCGTCACGGCCTGAGATCTGTGGCGGGGCAACGCAGTGAAATCCGGGTTGCGGTTGGACGGACAAGTTTACCCCGCGCTGAAGCCTCATTGTCGTCATTCCTGAATTCGAGTCACAAGATAGCCAAAGTAATTCGCGGTGAGGCGAGAAATGGGACTAGGGGGAAATGTTCGACGTGATCTTCTCAATCTGTTCCCGAATGACCTTCTCAATTACGGTGACAAGCTTTTGCTCTATTTCAGCACTGATCAAACCCATAATTTCGTCACGGCCTGGAACAAGGCTCTTGATGTAATCCTCGATTACGCTTCTATCAAAATTCGCGGGCACCGGCGTTGTCGTTGGCGACTTCCGGTTAACCGAGCCGATAGTCGCTGCCACTTCATGCTCAGAATACTCCTTCTCCAGAAGTGAGGTTTGTTCCGCTCCGGAGATCTCCCCTGTTTGAGTCGTGATACCTGTTGCTCCGTTACTCGACTCACGCGCCATGAATGCATCATCGATTCTTCCACGGAGAGTTGTGCGAAAACTCGACAACACCTCCTCCTTTGTCGGCATTATTGAAGTGATGTGCTGTCCCATGAGCGAAGAGATTTCGTCCCGAGAGGGCACTGCATCCGAAATCATTATGCGCACATCCTTAAGCAAATCTTTATGGGGATCGACAGGGAAACCTACATCTGAAAGTAAGTCATGTGGGCGGCCGTTTTTGAGCAGGGGAAATGGGGGGGAGTCTGAATCCAATGCCAGGCTAAGTTCACCATTGTTGGCGTGGACTCCTTCTTCCACGGTTTTCCCTGTCGTCTCTTCTGAGGTACCAGAAACGGAGTCGTGAAAGTCCAGGATGGACTCCAGTTCTAATGGCGGCAGATCCTGTGTATTATCTGTTGAGCCTGTGAAGGGCTTGCCTGTAAATCGTTCCCCCTGACGATCAAGCCATGGAACGGAGTCTCCGTATTGCTCCAGTTCCATATCTCCAATATTGAGCACAAATTTGTCTTCCACAACATTATCAATTCCGGGGATCTGTTGAAGCCCGGGTTCCTCAAACAGGGGTACTAACTCAGATTCAGAAACGTCGGTAACATGGACCTCGCCTGCTGCGGTCGACTCAGAATCTTTTCGCATTTCCAGCGATTCTGTCTCCAAACCTTCCGCAACGTCGTCCTCAAAGTCTATAATTATCTCATCGTCACCATTTTCTAAAGTAATTTTCGGCGCGATTCGGAGTATGGACTCAACCGTCTTCCTTAACACCGATCCATCGATAGGCTTATTGATATATCCGTCGGCACCTGCAACTTCCAATTTGCCAAATACCTGACTGCCGGGATCACCGGACATGAGCAGAACCGTCACGTCATGGTAGCCCTGAGATGTTTTTATACCTGAAATGATCTTATGCACCGCGTGCGGGCTTGAGGTATCTTCCAGTATTGAGTTGAGAATAATGATGTTGGGTTTGCGCGCCTTGATAGCCTGCTTGAGTTCGCCCGCACTACCAACGCCAACCAATTGAAAATCCTCGGTCTCAAAGAGTCCGGTCAGGACGGTTAGGCTGACTGGATCCTTGTCGGCCACGATGATCCGATAGGGCATTGCGACCTCACACGTTTCTTAGAAAATATAAAAAATTATAGCCAGATGTCAAGTTATTTCAAGGTTCAATATGAGAGTACCAACCGAGCGGCTATCCGATTAAGAAACAATAACTTTGGCAGGTTGTCTGAATTTCTTAACATAGACCTGAAGGATGACTTTGTTGAGGAACGCCTAGAGTGATTACCAAGATTTTTGTCAGTTTGAACAAGTTAGATATCGGCTGTCGTTACCATGGATTCCGGCTCCCGATTTTCATCGGGACACGTTTACCCCGGCGAAAGCCGGGGCCGGAGTGACGAAGAAGGGTGGGGAATTACAGGAAAAGATGCGGCATCCAGTTCAAATGTGCTGCCGGATGTCTGACTTGTCATTCATTTATTACATTATATTAATGAGATAACATATCATAAAATCAATAATAACTTGACATAACAGGCACTATAGATTAAGGAATCTCTGACTTCAAGAAAGGAGATTGTGTACATGCCTGAGGCTCTTGCCGCAGCTCTGCCGATTCACGCGGTTGACGATCAAAGTCTGTGGATGATCATCTTGGGAGCGGGATGGGTCGTGAAAGTCGTAATGCTGATACTCCTGCTCTTTTCCATAGTGTGTTGGGGAATCATCCTCACCAAGGCGATAGTGCTTTCCCGAGCCAGGAAAGATACGCAGCTTTTCTTTGATGCCTTCCGAGAATCCAGAAAATTCTCGATGCTTTATGCTGAAGCCAAACAGTTCACCTACAGTCCGTTGGCACATGTTTTTAAAGCAGGGTACGCGGAATTAAACAGAATATCCAGAATTCAATCCTCAGCTCAGAAGAGTTCACCTGAGGCATCTCAAGAACCCGAGTACGAAAGAACAGGCATGGATAACGTTACCCGTTCTCTTCAACAAGCGGTGACGGCCGAAAGAACCCGTCTTGAGCGAGGCGTAAACTTCCTTGCCACCACCGGATCGTCTGCGCCGTTCATAGGCTTGTTTGGAACCGTATGGGGAATAATGGAGTCCTTCCGACGAATAGGGGTCATGAAAAGTGCGTCCCTCGCAGTGGTAGCGCCGGGTATTGCCGAGGCATTGGTCGCTACCGCGGCCGGCTTGTTGGCGGCTATTCCAGCGGTAATTTTCTATAATTATTTCTTGGGTCGCATAAACAACATAGCCACCGAAATGGACAATTTTTCCTCTGAACTGATTAATATAATTGAACGAATTTACTGGAAGAGAAAATAGTTGTTGATGTCGGTGGATCCGACCGAAACCAAATCACGACACGAGGCGCATTGATGGCTTTCAGCATGAACACTTCCAGACGAACCGCCATGTCGGAAATCAATGTCACCCCTTTGGTAGACGTCAAGCTGGTATTGCTGATCATCTTCATGGTCACAGCCCCGATGATGCAGGAGGGTGTGACGGTTGAACTTCCACAAGCCAAAGGGACGCCGTTGACCAAGGAACAGGATGCAACCCCTGTTATCATTGCGGTTTCAGATAATGGCGCAATCTTTGTTGATGAAGTCCCGGTACAGGAAGAGCAGCTTCCCGCCAGAATTCTTGAGGCTACAAAGGATCGCTCAGCGAGTGAAGTCTATTTGCGAGCAGACAAATCAGTCCCTTACGGAACAGTGGTCAGAATCATGGGCGCTTTGAAGGGCGCAGGTATTTCCAACTTAGGAATGATAACCACCCCTCAACGAGAATCTACCACCCCAAAATGACGATATCCATTCCGAGGTCCTTGGATGCCGCGTCCCCACTGATGCTGATGTTTTCAGTATCGATCCATGGTCTTTTTTTCGTGGCGTTAATTCTTGCGTCCTTCTTACTTCCAAGTCCCATTAAGCCTATCGAGAACGGCATAAGAAACGTCAAGCTGGTGGAACCCAACGCGGTTGCACTGTCTCTGGAGAAAGTTCAGAGAGGGCCTGTTAAGACTCGCGACGTTGAGACGGAGTCGGTGGTGGAGGAATCGTCTGCACCCGAAGAGGTTTATGAGGCAAAAAAGGAAGTGGCCGAACTCAAAGTCATCCACTCTGATCCCGCCGATACCATAAGAGTCAATAGGCGCACAAGGTCTCTTCAGAAGGTTGAGCAACCCAAGCCGCTCCCCCAAAAGAATCCTGACGCGGAAGCGCCCAAGAAAAAAACCGATGTTCAGGACTTTCTGGAAAAACGCCTGGCCTCAATTCGCAAGGAGGTGGAAACGAGGAAGACTGACGCATCTTCGTCAAGTTCCGCCAAAAGAAGTAATAACTCTGAGGTGTCGGAGAGGAACGGCTCAAAGAGTGGTGCTGTGCCCTCCGATGATCTGGTGCAATGGCTTGATGTGGTGAGGAACCGCATAAATTCACACTGGTCGGTCTTTGGAGACGCCCGCAAACTGGAGCGGTTCACCGTGATCGGG
>CAINUH010000161.1 GCA_903853735.1 uncultured Desulfomonile sp.
AACATTGTGGATCCCAATACGACATATTTCATCAACGCAAGATTGTTAGTAATTACATTCTTGTGTTGTCTTAGTGGGTTGTCGGGGTTCCAATTCATTTTGGGGGTCACTGAACATGAAAAGAATTCTGCAGCTTTTCTTCTGTCTGACTATTCTCTTTCCCACGATTCTCTTTGCCCAATTTCTTTCATCTAACCTGATTCCCTCAGGTTTGCCTTCGTTACCGTCCATGGGCCAGGATTCTGAAGGCGGGAGCGTTTTGTCAGGCTTGCCAATCGTCAGCGGCTTGAAAGTTGGAAAGATTCTGCTCAATCCCTCATTGCAGGTAGGCTATCAACACATTGGCGCCAACATGACCCTTCCTGCATCCGCTGTTCCACGAGGAAATAGTCAGCTTTTCGTCGGTACGATGGATGTGACCTTGCAGGATTTCAACTTTTGGTGTGGCACCGCGGGACTTAACGTGATAGCGGGTCCAATCACCTTGTTTGGATCCATAGAGGGCTATTCTCCCCGTGTTTTTCAAATGCAAGGCACGGTTCCGATTTCGAACGATGTTGGTTATGTCGCTCCTAACCTTACTTTCACGGGTTCAAACCTCAACTTCTGGACAGCCCAGTGTGGAGCAGGGTATACAATCGCCGGGGACCTTTCTGTCCTGGCTGGCTATATCTGGACACACTCAGCCGCAACCTACACCGATCCTCGCGTGGGGTCCGTTCCACTTCCCAACCAAACTTTGAAGGCTGATGTCTCTATGAACATCGGGGTACCGTTCTTCGGGCTTCAGATACTGCAAAAGGGTTATTACCGGGCGGCGTTTATGTACAGTCCATGGGCTACATCATCTGGAACGCTTTCCCTGAACACCACATCTCCGGTACAGGCTGATTTGAGCTATTCGTTAAACCAGCCGGGGAATTTCTTTGCCGTCAACGCGGAGTACTATTTTGTGTTCCAGCCCCCAGTGATTCTCAGTTGTTGGTTCTTAGGCACGCACGTGAACATTCAAGGCAGCTCTGACTTGCAATTTACGGCCCCTGTGATAGCCGCGTACAGGGACGTGAATATCTCGAACACTCAGTACGGCCTAGCGGGTGGGGCCACCTTCGCTCTGGTATTCTGATAGTTTCAAGAGGACCGTCTGGATTACAGGCGGAATTTCTTGGCCCGGCATAAACGGACTTTTTCGACTTGATGTTAACAAATTACACTGGACACCCATTTTTCATTCCCATGGGAGGCCAAAAATGAAAACAAAAGTCATTCTGACGTTGATGGCTCTGGTCATCGTTGTCACTCTGACAGTGGCGCTTGCGGCTGCGCAGCAAACCACCGGGACACCAGGCTCACCAGATGCGACCACAACCATTGACGGAAAGCAGCTTCCACCGCCAGACCCTAAATTCGGTGGGGTGATCAAGGAAAAGGCCTCGGATTCGAAAGCCTGGTGGGCGCCGCGCATCGTCCCGCCGAAGGGAGCGCCCAACGTGCTACTCATCATGACGGACGATGTCGGCTTCGGTGCCCCTGGCACGTTCGGCGGCGTCGTTCCGACACCGGCAA
>CAINUH010000162.1 GCA_903853735.1 uncultured Desulfomonile sp.
ACCATCAGATGCCGTACGAGTGGCATAACATCGACCACGAAACTGAAGCAAAGGGATTCGTAGAGAAGACGAATGGAGGCAAGGTGATCATACCGGTTATTGTTTTTCCCGACGGATCAATTCTCATTGAGCCGTCCAACATTCAGTTGGAAGACAAGCTGAGCCAATACCGATAAGAGCTTTCCTGAGTGGAGCACAGGAGCGAATCCAGCTCAGGCTGACTGCCCTGTTTTTTATGGCTGATCCGGATTATGGCAAGCGGATAGCCGAGGGGCTTGCTTTGGACATGAGAGAAGTCGAACGACTAGCCAAGATGACCAAAGAGGATCGTGCGGAAGCAACCGCAAATTAAAACCATCGAGCATTCAAACGGTTAACCAAGCCCTCATGCTTGGAATCGGAAAGGTCAGGTTGAATGAGGGGAACTACCAGGAGGCCATCGCCCATTTCAGCGAGCTGAGTTCCAAGTTCCCAAAGAGTGAGGAAGCGCCCGAGGCCGTTTATTTCTCGGGAGTTGACAGCTTCAAGAGCACCAATGATCTGAAAGTCCTCAAGCAGACGTTCGATAAACTCTCGAAAGAGTATCCTCACAGCACCTGGACAAAGAAAGCTTCCCCGTATCGCTAACTTTACAGAACTCATCCAGCAGCGGCTATTACTAATACTGAGAGAGTTTTGCCTCCTTAATGGGGCCGAGATGGTTACTAGGGCGATTATGCCCCCGCATAATCGCTTATTTTTTTCAAGTTTGCCCGTATGAGAGGGTGAGGTCTGTTCTTTGTTCGGCTTGCTCATTTTTTCATCCACGCCGAACGGTGAGCTTTGGGCAAGGCACCCAACCCATGTGATTTCACCCTCTCCTGGCGCATTGGCAGAGTCAACCTCAAACTTTTTTTGCGAATGTTTTTCCCATGACAGGTTCCTATGCAAAGTGATAGGGTGCGCGCTCGTCGATTCGTTTTCTCTGATGGAACTTTATAGAAGATCGAAAGAGGTTTGTCTCTGCCTCTCTGGAACGATCAAAGGCCGAGCTACTTACTTCGGTGAATTGCGATAAGTTACGGGTGGTTGATGTTCCAGTGTTTGAGAGGGTATATGAAGGCTGCGTGGCCTGCCATTGTAACATTGCTCGTGATGTTATCATCCGGCTGCATCGGGGTTCCAACTCTATTTCAGCAAAGGGTTGCAGTTGCCCCTGCAGCGGTACCGGCAGCGCCTCTTCCAGCGAGACCCGTTTCTTCAAACCCGACCCAAAGACTTTTGAATTTGGACCAATGCATTGAGGTTTCCAGGAGAAACAATCCAAGCCTTGCAGCCGGTGCCTGGGATATTCAAACTGCACTGGCCCAGCGGGATGTTGCCGCTTCCGAGAAGTGGCCTCAAATCAGCACAAACGATAGTTATCGTAATTACGTTCAAACCCAAAGACTCCAACCCGCTCGGATAAATGCTGAGCCAGGGATGTTCTCAACGAGTATTCTGGCTATGGATCTCGTTCTTAAGATGCCCTTATTCACAGGCGGCCGAATCAGGAGCGAAATCAGTGCAGCCGAACTCCTCACTCTTGCCGCCGAGAATCGTCTAGCTCGCACATGGGAAGAGCTTATCTTCAACATTTCCAGCGCATTTTACACGATTCTCGGCCAGCACCGTCTCATCGAATCATTGCAGTTTTCCCGTGAGGTCTTGACCAAACACAAGAGACGTGTTTTGGACATGATGGCCGCTAACAAGGCTGCAAGAGTAGACGTCCTGCGCACCGAGGTGAGAATTGCAGACGTTGAGCAACGTCTCGTGAGAGAGGAAACCGTTCTCGAAACCCAACATCGTCT
>CAINUH010000163.1 GCA_903853735.1 uncultured Desulfomonile sp.
AAAGATTGCAGGTTCCTATGACCCGGATACAGCATATCGCTACCTTCTACAAAGCCTTTAGTTTGGTTCCTAAGGGACGCCATCAAATTCACATTTGTGTGGGAACGGCCTGCCATGTTCGGGGTGCGTCGCGTGTGCTCGACACGGTGCAAGGCCTGACGGGAATTGAACCGGGTGAAACAGACATGGATCTGAAGTTCAGCCTGGAGACCGTTAACTGCCTCGGCTGCTGTGCTTTAGGACCGGTGGTGGACATCGATGGAAAGACTCACGGTAAGATGGCGCCGGCAAAGACAGCAGACGTGTTAAAAAATTATGATTAAGGAAGAACTATGTCGCGGATAAACTCACCTGATGAGTTAGAGAAAGTCAGACAAGAAATAATATCCCGGGAAGACCCAAACAAGCCGTGCATTTCAATATGCGCCGGCGCTGGTTGTATTGCCTCCGGGGCAAGTGAAGTCATAGCCGCCTTTAAAGCAGAGATTGAAAAACAGGGCTTGATGGCTGAGGTGAACACCAAAGGAACCGGGTGCCCTGGATTTTGTGAGAGAGGACCCGTCGTGGTTATTTATCCTGAGGAGATATGCTATCTTGAGGTAAAGCCTGAAGACGTTCCCGAGGTTGTCTCCCAGACCGTAAGGGAAAAGAAGGTTGTCGATCGTCTGCTCTATGTTGACCCAACCACAGGCGAAAAAGCAACCCATGAAGCCGATATTCCTTTCTATAGAAATCAAGAACGAAACGTTATCGGTAATAACATTAAGATTGATCCCAAGAATATCGATGACTATCTGGCGATTGGAGGCTATTCCGCGTTAGCCAAGGCTCTTTCCAAAATGACGGCTGACCAGGTATTGCAGGAAGTCAAGAAAGCAAACTAGAGAGGGAGGGGAGGCGGCGGCTTTCCTGCGGGGACGAAGTGGGAAGGATCCCGCAATGCCCCTGGTGAACCGAAATATGTGATAGTGAACGCCGACGAAGGCGACCCAGGAGCATTTATGGACAGGGCTGTCCTTGAAGGAAACCCCCACTCAGTCCTCGAGGGTTTGACCATTGGTGCCTATGCCATAGGTGCGCACGAGGGCTATATTTACGTTAGACAGGAATACCCGTTAGCAGTAGAGAATGTGACCATCGCTATCAAGCAGGCTGAGGAGTATGGTTTTCTCGGGAAAAACATCCTTGGCTCAGGCTTTGATTTTGTTGTCAAGGTGCATAAAGGAGCCGGCGCTTTCGTGTGCGGTGAATCAACCGCCTTGATGACGGCACTGGAAGGCAGGGCAGGAGAACCCAGACCGAAGTATATCCGCTCCAACGTCGTGGGCCTCTGGGGCAGGCCCAGTGTTTTGAACAATGTCGAGACATGGGCCAACGTGCCGCTTATCATCAATAAAGGCGCAGATTGGTTTACTCAGTTTGGAACTGAAAGCAGCACGGGCACGAAGATTTTCTCCCTGGTCGGCAAGATAACCAATACCGGTCTTGTGGAAGTTCCCATGGGCACGCCACTGAAAGATATTATCTACAAGATCGGCGGCGGAATCCCCGGAGGCAAGAAGTTCAAAGCGGTGCAGACCGGAGGACCGTCCGGAGGATGTCTCCCCGAGAAACTGTTAGATCTCCCGGTTGGTTTTGATGAACTCACCAAGGCCGGTTCGATGATGGGTTCAGGTGGGATGATTGTAATGGATGAAGATACCTGCATGGTTGATGTTGCCAGGTACTTCCTCGAATTCCTGACTGAGGAATCGTGCGGTAAATGCGTCCCCTGCCGTGAAGG